>CAZDYT010000122.1:6066-9055 GCA_964509395.1 uncultured bacterium | reverse complement strand
CGCGGAACCTCGGGGCCGGCGGCTACACGCCCAGCGGCTGCCAGGGCATCGCCGCGGTCCCGTTCGAGGACGCGACGGCGACCACCCTGCGGATCCGCTCCGACCGCAACGACAGCGGCACCATCGCCGGCACGCCGAACGCGAGCGGCGCGGATGCGAGCGAGGAGAACGTGCGGTACGCGCGGGCGACGACGTCGCCCCCGTGCCCCCCGGGCGTGGCCGCCTGCCTCACGCGCGACGACGGGACCGGCCCCGTCCCGCTGGTGGCCGTCGACATCGCCGGACTCGAGTTCACCTACTACCCGCGGCCCGGGTTCGCGCCGTGTGACGCCGTCCCGCCCGAGACGCCCTGCCCGCCGTTCGCGCTGCCCTTCCTGAGTCAACGGCAGGCGGACAACATCGGCCGGATCGGCATCCGCATCACCGCGCAGGTGAGGCTCGCCGGCCAGGCGATCACCCGGTCGCTCGAGGCGGACGTCGCGCTGCGGAACCGTTCGTAGCGAGATCGCCCCAAGCCGGGCGAAAGGAGGCAAGTGCGTGGGCGCGAGGAACGAGCGCGGGGCCGTCCTGATCGTCGCCGTGGTCGCGATGCTCATCATGGGAGCGCTGGGCGCGGCGCTCGCGCTGTTCGCGGACCTCGAGTCGCGGGCCGGCGTGAGCTACACCGACCAGGCCCAGGCCGAGGCGCTGGCGGAAGCCGGCCTCGAGGTCGCGCGGGACGCGGTGCGGACGGCGGCGAGGGAGCCGCGGGGGTTCACCGGCTGGTTCGATGGCAGGGCGGCGTCCCACATGCTGGCGACCGGCGCCCCGCTGGGCGCGGGCCGGTACTGGGCCCGCATCGACAACGACTGCGGGTCGCTCACGGTCGTGCCCGCGGCCGTGGAGGAGCCGCAGCCAGCCGGGGCCGCCTGCTCCAACGCCCTGGACCGCAACGCCACCGCCGTGATCACGGCGTGGGCGACGGCGGGGACGGGCCGCGCCCGGGTGCGCGCGGTGGTCTCGGTGGACAGCCCCTGGAAGCACGCCTGCGCAGAGGCGCAGCCGGAGCGCGCGGGGCCGTGCGGCGCATTCGGGGAGCCGAGCAGCAGCCCGGCCGTCACACCGGCCGATCCCAGCGATCCCAACGGACCCGCCGCCTACGACGACCTGCCGCGGCCGATCCTCGGGTGCTCGCGGATCGACCCCACCATGCACGGCGCGGACTGGGGCCGCTGTCCTCCCGCCTCGCCCACCCTCTCCCCGTACCCTTCCGCAGCCCTCCCGCCGGGCTTCCGTCCGGTGCTCATGGGCGAGGACTCCGCGGCCGGCGGGCAGCCCTGCAACGCCGATCCCGCGAATCCCGCCATCCGCTACTTCGGCTACTTCGACTGTGCCCTGTCGACCCCGTGCGAGCCGGCCGCTGCGTGTCCGGCCGGGCAGGAGACCAAGGGATGCGTGAAGGCCGGGGACAGTCGGGCGACGGCCGACCCCGGACGGTACGCGGCGGCGTCGCCGACGTGCCCCGGCGGGGCGACACCCGCCACGGGGCTCGTCTTCAACTACTACGGCGCGCCCGGACGGCTCGCCGCGAGCCGGCCCGATCTGAGGAACCCGGTTCTCGGCGGCCTCGGCACGGGCGGTGGGGGCGTGACGCTCTACGTGTTGCGGCGAGGGAGCGACGGCCAGACCACGGTTCGGGGGACGGTCCACGGCACCCTCGTCGTCGAAGGCAACGGGAGCCCGGGTTGCGGCGCGGCGACCCGGGCCGTCGATCTCGGAGACGACGGGCGCCTCGCGACGGGGCGGAGCGCCTATGGCTACCCCCTGGCGCTGCTCCTCTACGACCCCTCGCAGCCGGCACCGCCGGGGCCCCCGGTGGGCCGCGCGCCGCAGAGCACCTGCGCGGGCCTGGGCGGCCGCGGCGCGCGCATCGACGGCCTGGTGTACTCCGGCGGCCGCGTGCGGCTCGACGCGATCACCGTCAGCGGGTCGGTCATCGCCGTCGAGACAGAGGCGCCCGGCGGCCCCCGCGTGCAGCTGAGCTACAGCGCCGCCTTCGGGGACGGCGCGCCTCCGCCGGGGTTCCCGCAAGGGCCGGGCAATCGGGTGGTCGTGGTCCGCAAGTCGCTCCGGGCCTGTGCGAGCTATCGCGATGAGAGCGGCGGGGCCACACCCTGCAACTAGGGGTCCACTAAAGAGTTTCGAACGGGTCGCGACTCGGGGATCGCCCTCACCGAACGAGCGGTTGTCGGGGGCCCCCCGCGTATAATAAGGGGGCCATGACGGCGCCGACGGCCGACGTGCGGCTCGGGTTGGTCGGGACCGGGGCGGACCTGGTCAAGGCCATCGAAGCCCTCAGGGGTGTGCCCTCCGTCGAGATCACGGTCGTCGCGGACGCGAGCGACCGGTCCGAGGGCGCCAAGCTCGCCCACAGCCTCAAGCTCCCCCTCGTCAAGAACGCGATGGACGTCTTCCGAAGCAAGGCCAATGTCGTCCTCGAGGTCAACGGAGACGACCGCCAGTACGAGCGCCTCCTGGCGATCAAGCCCCCCGGCGTCGAGGTGATGAGCATCCGGGGGGCGCGCCTCTTGATCAACTCCCTCAAGCAGGGGGCCGCGAGCCCGGCCGTGGTCGCCGGCTCCGCGGCGGGCAAGGAGGTCATCAAGGAAGTCGAGGTCGTCAAGGAGGTCGTGAAGGAGGTGCCGGTCGAGGTCCCGGTGGAGATCGTCCGGGAGGTGGAGGTCGTCAAGGAGGTCCGGGTCGAAGTCCCGGTGGAGGTGATCCGGGAGGTCGAGGTTGTCCGGGAGGTCCCGGTCGAGGTCCCGGTGGAGGTGATCCGGGAGGTGGAAGTCGTCAAGGAGGTCCCGGTGGAGGTGATCCGGGAGGTCGAGGTCGTCCGGGAGGTCCCGGTCGAGGTCCCGGTGGAGGTGATCCGGGAGGTGGAAGTCGTCAAGGAGGTCCCGGTGGAGGTGATCCGGGAGGTCGAGGTCGTCCGGGAGGTCCCGGTCGA
>CAZDYT010000122.1:0-5966 GCA_964509395.1 uncultured bacterium | reverse complement strand
TCCGGGAGGTGGAGGTCGTCAAGGAGGTCCGGGTCGAAGTCCCGGTGGAGGTGATCCGGGAGGTCGAGGTCATCAAGGAGGTCATCAGGGAGGTCCCGTTCGAGGTTCCCGTCGAAGTCATTCGCCAGATGGACACCGTCAGGGTGGAAAAGGTCGAGGTCCCCGTCGAGGTCATCAAGGAGATCATCAAGGAAGTTCCGGTCGAGGTGGTGAGGGAGGTCCCCGTCGAGATCATCAAGGAAGTCGTGAAGGAAGTGCCCGTCGAGGTCATCCGCGAGGTCGGCCAGGTTGATGAGCAAGAAGTGCTGCTGCTGCGCCGGCGGCTCGAAGAGGTGCAGACCGCCTACGACCAGCTCGCGACGATGTCGGGCCGGGTCCCGGTCGACGAGAAGATGCAGGCCCTCCTGACGATGGCGAGCGGCGTCGGCCATGTCTTCAACAACGTCCTGGCGGGCATCCTGGGGCGCACGCAGCTCCTTCTGAAGAAGGCCGAGCGGGACAAGGCCAAGGATCTCGTGGCGGGCCTCAGCGAGATCGAGTCGGCGACCCGGACCGGCATCGAGGCCTTGACGCGAATTCAGGAGTTCAGCCGGTCCCGGCCGTCGGAGGCCTTCGCCCGCGTGGACCTCAACGACGTCGTCCAGCGGGCGATCGAGGAGACCCGCGTCAAGTGGCGAGACGAGCCAGCCGCCAGAGGGGTCCGGATCGAGCTCATCACGCACTTCGGGGCGCCGGCGCCCGTCTTCGGCGTCGAGACGGAGCTCCTCGAGGCCCTGAGCCAACTCGTCGTCAACTCCGTGGAGGCCATGCCGCGAGGCGGCACGATCACCGTCCGGACCGGAAACGAGTCAGGACGGGGCCTCATCGCCGTCTCGGACACCGGGGTGGGGATGGATGACGCGGTGAGGCGGCGGGCCTTCGAGCCGTTCTTCTCCACCAAGGGGGAGACGGGGCTCGGCCTCGGCCTCTCGGTGGTCTACGGGATCATGATGCGTCACGGGGGCGACGCCGTGATCGAGAGCGAGCCGGACAAAGGGGCCGCGGTGACCCTCCGCCTCCCGACGGCGCCCGAGGGAGTGCCCGCCTACGGGGCGATCCCGGAGGCCGACCGAGCCCAACTCCTGATCGTCGATGATGACGAGACGGTGCGAACGGCGCTCGGGGACATGCTCAGGGGCGCGGGCTACGCGGTGACGCTCGCGGGGTCGGGCCTCGAAGGGCTCGCCAAGGTGCGGGAGCGCGAGGGGCCGTTCCATCTGGTGGTGACCGACCTAGGCATGCCGGATGTCCCCGGCTGGGAGGTCGTCGAGGCGGTCAAGCAGGTCGAGACGTCGACGCCCGTGGTCATCATGTCTGGCTTCGACCGGGTCCGGGCGACACGGCGGGCCAAGGAGCTGGGGGTGGACCTGGTGATCTCCAAGCCCTTCGACCTCCAGGAGTTCCTGAACGCGGTGCGCGGCCTCCTCCTCGGCCGCAAACGCGCCTAGGGGGTCCCAACGCGAGCTCCCAAGGGAGCGGCGGACGGCCCTCCAGCTCGCCCGGGCGGACGCGATCCGACTCGCCGCCCTTCGCCAGCGCGTTCCGGCCGAGCTGAACCCAACCCGACCTGTCCCGAGGCGGGCTTCGCCGGGCACCCCGAGGGGCCTGGGAACCCATCAGAAGGCCGCGCAGCCCCCTCCGAACGGCTCTCGCCGCTTTTTTCTTGACTCACGGTTCGCGCCCACCCTATACTCCCGCCTCACCAAGTACTGCCATGACCTGCAAATATCCGCTGAAAGGGCGGGAACGTCTCCCGGGTGGAAATTTCTTGGGCTTTCGGGCCCCCTTACCGGAGACTGGCCGTTAGCAACGGAGAGATTTTTCGCGAGCGGGGGATGTGAGGATGGGGCTGTTTAAGCGCCGGAGGCGAACTCCAGTGGTGGGGCTGGACATCGGCTCGGCCCTCGTCAAGGCGGTCGAGCTTCGTCCGGTCGGGAACGACTTCGAGCTGGTCGGCTTCGGAATGGCCCAGGTGCCACAGGCCGCCATCGAGGCGGGCGAGATCAAGCAACCCGGCGCCGTCCAGCCGGCGATCCGTCAAGCCCTCGAGGAGGGGCGGATCCAGGCGACCGACGCGGTGATCGGCATGTCCGGGGGCTCCGTGATCGCCAAGCGGGTGACGCTTCCGAAGATGTCGGAGGCGGAGCTGGGCGAATCGATCCGCTGGGAGGCCGAGCAGCACATTCCCTTCGACATCGAGGACGTGGAGCTGGACTTCCAGGTCCTCCGCCAGGAGGGGCCGCAACTCGAGGTGATGCTCGTGGCCGTCAAGAAGGGGAAGGTCCAGAGCTACGTGGACGTGGTCGCCGAAGCGGGGCTCAACGTGTGCGTGGTCGACGTGGACGTCTTTGCCCTCGGGATCCAGTACGAGCACAACTCGCCCGAGGAGAAAGACGTCGTCGCCCTGGTCAACATCGGGCACGAGACGACCAACACGAACATCCTGCAGGGCGGGGTCAACGTCTACGCGCGCGACGTTTTCGTAGGAGGCAAGCAGTACGCCGCAACGCTGGCGCAGCGGTTCGACGTGTCGCCGCAAGACGCGGATGCCCTGGTCCGGGGCAAGCAGGGGCAGGTGAGCTGGGCCGAGGTCGAGCCCGTGCTCGACCTCGTCTCGCAGGAGCTCGGACAGGAGATCCAGCGGACCCTGGACTACTTCGGCACGACCGCGGAGCACGAGAGGATCCAGCGGATCTTTCTCTCCGGCGGCTGCGCGCTGATCCCGGGGCTCCAGGACTTTCTCTCCTCCCAGTGGGGAATCGAGGTCTTGCCCGCCAACCCGTTCAAGCGGATCAAGCTCGGGTCGGACCTCAGCGCAGACACGCTCCACAAGCTGGCGCCGCTGGCGGCCGTGGCGACCGGGCTGGCGATGCGCTATCCGGATGACCGGAAGTAAGGACAGAGAGCCGTGACGATCAAGGTCAACCTGCTTCATCGCGAAGAGCGTCCCAAGCGTGCCGGCGTCAAGGGGATCAGTCTCCCCAAGCTGTCGATCGGCGGGGGCCTCGCCCTCAAGGGCGCCGGGGCGCTTCTGGTTCTCGTGTTTCTCGCGGTGGCCGTAGCCGCGTACATGGCGCGGCAGGAGAAAGTCGATCACGAGAAGGCCATCGCGCGCCTCAAGGCTCAGGACGCCGTCTTGCAGCGCCAGCTGACGGAGTTGAGAGTGGCGGAGGCCGCGAAGAGGGAAATCCAGCGTCGTCTCGACATCATCGGCCGTGTCGCCAAGAGCCAGGGGCTTCCCGTCGCGATGATGAACGGTGTCCTCAAGTCCGTGCCGCAAGGGATCTGGCTGACCGCCTTCGAGGTGAAGCCCCAGGAAGTGAAGGTGAGAGTCGACCAGAATCGGCCGTCCATCTCCTACACGAGCGCGACGCTGGCCCAGCTGCAGGAGAAGCAGCAGGAGGTGGGGGCGGCGTCGGCCGCGCGCGGGACTCCGGCGGCGACCAGGGAGGTCACGGAAATTCGGGGCTACTTCGTGGTGATCAAGGGCATGGCGTTCAACAACTTCCAGGTCGCCGAGTTCATGGAGAAACTGCGGCTGTCCGGCGTGTTCTCGGATGTGGACTTCACGGTGACGCAGGCCACGAGTGTCGAGCAGGTCCGCGTCACGGAGTTCGAAGTCACGGCCAACGTCAAGCTGTAGAGGGATGGGCTCCCCATGGAGAGAGCAGAGCTCAAAAACCTGATCGGCCTCGGCCTCCTGATCCTGGTGGTCGCGTATTTCGGGTATGGGGGGTTCGCGGCCGTCGGATACCCGGGAGTGGCGGGGTGGCGGGCTGAAGCCGCCAGGCTCCTCGCCGAACGGCGACAGCTCGAGCAGACGGTCCAGACCGCCCAGGCGATGGTGACGAACCTCGACAAGATCAGGAAGGAACGGGAAGCCCTCGAGCTGCAGCTCAAGGAGCTCAGCCAGCGTCTGCCCGCCGAGCGCGAGTCCGCCCAGGTGCTCCGGAGCGTCGAGACCCTGGCCGGCAAGGCCGGGCTCACCGTCAACCAGGTGCGGCGACGCCCGCTCCGGACCCAGGAGCTGTACACGGAAATCCCGATGGAGGTGGCCGTGGGCGGCGGCTACCGCGATCTGGTCAGCTTCGCCGACCAGCTCTCCCACCTCGACCGGCTCGTGGCGCTCAGTGAGTTTCAGGTCGTCCAGCGCCCGCCCGCCAGCGGAGCCGCACAGGCCGCCCTCGCGACTGCGTCGGCGGGCGCCGTCAGGGCCCAGATGGTGGCCGTGGTCTTCCAGGCGCTGCCCGACGCCGCGGCGGCCGCCGGCGCGCCGGCTCCGGCGCGGTAGGGAGAAGCGCATCCATGATCGCACGCGTACGCTCGCATCTGGCTCTGGGGGTTGGGGGGGCCGCCCTCGCGGTCGCTCTGGCGATCCCGGCGATGCTGCTCGCGCAGGCGGCACCGACGTTCCCGACGCCGTTGCCCGTCCCGAAGACCGCCCAGACGCCTGCGCCTGCCAAGCCGGAGCCCGAGGCGAAGCCGCCGGCGGCGCCGAGCGCGGCCTCCGCCCCCGGCGGAGCGCGCGATCCGTTCGAGCCGCTGGTGACCAAGCCGGCGCCCGGGGAGGAAGGCCAGGCGCGTCAGCTCAACGCCCTCAAGCTGGTCGGGGTCATCTGGGATCCGGTCAATCGCGACCGAATCCGGGCCCTCCTCGAGACGCCGGATGGGCTCGGCTACTACGTGCAGATGAACGAGGAGAAGTTCGGCGGGAAGGTCGTCGCCATCGATCGCGATCGGGTGAAGTTCTCCGTCCGTGAGCAAGACCCGGGCGGACCGAGTCGCGTGCGCACGGTCGAGCTGAAACTGGGTGGTCAGTAGCCAGAGGGGGAAACGGCGTGGCTAGACGAGGAGTCTTCATACTCCTAGGCTGTGCCTGGACTCTGGCCGCGGTCGGGGTAACGCCCGTGGGGGCGGCCGACCTCGCGCCAGTGGGCCAGCCCATCCTGTTGGCTCAGGCGAGGGTGCCGGTTCTCGCGCAGGCGCAGCCGGCCCGGCAGCAGCCCCGCCTCATTTCGCTCGATTTCAAAGACGCCGACATCAACAACATTCTGCGCATCCTGGCCGAGTTCAGCGGCCTCAACATCGTCACGAGCGACGACGTCAAGGGCAAGGTGACGGTCAAGCTCCAGAACGTCCCCTGGCAGCAGGCCCTGGACTCGGTGGTCCGGGCCGCCAAGCTCGCCTACGTCCAGGAAGGCAACATCATCCGCGTCGACAAGCTGGAGAACCTGACGAAAGAGGCCGAGGCCCAGTTCAGGGCGGAGCAGCGCGAACTCGAGATCCAGCAGCGACGCCGCGAGGCGGAGGTCCGGCTGGCCGAACAGGATCGGGCCAAGAAGCTCGCGGAGCAGAAGGCCGAGTTCGAGCTGTCGCCGCTGGCCGAGGAGATCATCGCGCTCAAGTACGCGCACGTCGGCGTGCGGCGGGTCAATACCATTAACTTCCTGACCGATCAGGTGATCACCGAAGAGCGCAAGGGGGTCGAGGAGGCGATCACCGGAGCCGCCACGAAGGAAGGGAAGACGGCCGGACTCCTCTCGCCGCGCGGCCAGCTGACGACCGATGCCCGGACCAACTCGCTGATCATTCGCGACGTCCCGGAGAACGTCGCCCGGATCAAGGAGTTCGTGACCAAGCTCGATAAGCCCACCCCCGCGATCCAGATCGAGGCCCGGGTGGTCGAGATCCGGAAGGAGGACGCCCGGCGCCTCGGCGTCATCTGGGGCGGGGCGTTCACGCCCAAGGTGGGGAAGGACTCCCCGATCATCGACATCCGTGGCGGCGCCGGGTCGAGGGTCGGCCAGGGATCGGATACGCCACCCGCCACGCCTCAGTCCAGCGCCGCGAACTTCCCCGCCCCGTCCTCACGGCTCTTCCCGGCCACGGGCAACCTCTTCGGCCTGACGCTCGGCTGGCTCGCGTCC
>CAZDYT010000121.1:0-9068 GCA_964509395.1 uncultured bacterium | reverse complement strand
TTCCAGTGCTTCCACCAGATCGAGAACCACGCCGCCCGCTACCGCATGCGCTCGCAGGGACGCTTCAACTGCCAGCTCGTCGTCCGCATGCCCTACGGCGGCGGCGTCCGTGCCCTCGAGCACCACTCCGAGAGTGAGGAGCAGTTCTACGCGCACATCCCGGGCCTGAAAATGGTCATCCCCTCGGGCCCGCGCAACGCGCGCGCCCTCCTCGTGAGCGCCATCCGCGACCCGGATCCGGTCATCTTCTTCGAGCCGAAGGCGCTGTACCACGCTGCGAAGGAGGAGGTGCCGGACGAGATCGAGACGCTGGCGATCGGCCGCGCCCGCGTGGAGCGCGAGGGTCGGGACCTGACGCTCGTGGCCTACGGCGCCATGCTGCGGGTCGCGTGGGAGGTGGCGGAGGTGCTCCACGACGAGGATGGCGTCGAGGCGGAGGTCATCGACCTCCTCGCGCTCGCTCCGCTCGACCGGGAGACGATCGGCGCGTCGGTCCGTAAGACCGGGCGCGCCGTCATCGTCCACGAGGCGCCGCGGAGCTTCGGGCCCGGCGCCGAGATCGCCGCGAGCATCATGGAGGGCGCCTTCCTCTCGCTCCAGGCGCCGATCCGGCGCGTCACGGCCTACGACGTGCCGTTCGTCGGGTTCGCCCGGGAGCGGGCGAACATCCCGGACGCGGCCCGCCTGCTCGACGCGGCGCGCGAGACGCTCGCGTTCTGAGGGCTCGGCGAGAGACCGGTCGCGCGAGCCGGCAGCTCAGGGGCCGTCATTGGTCCGGACCGCCCGGCTGCTGATCAACTCGTCGATCTCCCGCGCCGAGAGCCCGGCCACGTCGGCGAGGATCGCTCGCGTGTGTTGTCCCAGGGCCGGCGGCGGCAACAGGACTCGGGGCGGCGCCCCGGAGAACCGATACGGCAGGTCGATCGCCCGGACCCGGCCCATGCGCGGGTGCTCGTAGGTCTTCACCACCTCGCGGGCGACGACCTGCGGATGGGTGAACACCTGGTGGAGGTCCTGCACCGGCCCGGCGGGGACGTCCTGCTCGTCGAGGATCGCCTGCCACTCGGGCGCCGTCCGACCCCGGAAGATCGGCACGAAGATCGCCTCCAGCTCCTCCCGGTGGGCGAGCCGATCGCGGACCGTCCGCGAGCGGGGATCGTCGATGAGGTCGGGTCGCCCGAGGGCGCGGCAGAAGGCCGGCCAGTGCTGCTCGCCCGCGATGACCACCAGGTAGCGCCCGTCTCGAGTCTCGTAGGCCCCCGAGGGCACCCGGTGGGGATCCCCCGCGCCCCAGCGCTGCGGCAGCGTCCCGTGGTGGAGGTATTCCGCGGCCTTGACGGCCAGCAGCGCGACCTGGCTGTCGAGCAGGGCGAGGTCGATGTGCTGGCCGGAGCCGCCCTGCTCGCGTGCGAGCAGCGCCGTCACGATGGAAAACGCCGCGAAGAGCGCGCCCGAGAGATCAGCAATGGCGATCCCCACCCGCACCGGCGGCCGGCCGGCCTCGCCGGTGAGGGACATGATCCCGGCCATGGCCTGTAAGATCGGATCGTACCCTTTCCGCTCCCGATACGGTCCCGTCTGCCCGAATGCCGAGATCGAGCAGTAGACGATGCGGGGATTGATCGCCGCCAGCGTCCCGTAGTCGATGCCGAGCCGGGCCGTCACTCCGGCGGTGAAGTTCTCCACGACCACGTCGACGCGCGCGGCCAGCCGGTGGGCGACGGCGCGGCCCTCGGGCCGCTTGAGGTCGAGGGCGATCGAGCGCTTGCCGCGGTTGAAGCTCGCGAAGTACGCGCTCTCGGTCTCCGTGAAGAACGGCGGATAGCGGCGCGTCTCGTCCCCGCCCTCGGGGTGCTCGATCTTCAGGACGTCGGCCCCGAGCTCGGCCAGCATCATCGTGCAGTACGGCCCGGCCCACACCCGCGAGAAATCGAGGACGCGGAACCCCTCCAGCAACGGCCTCGCCGGCGCCACGCTCAGATCCACGCCGGGAAGCCGCGCTTGAGCAGCTCGACGGCGATCACGTTGCGCTGGAGCTGCGGTGGCCCACCGCCCAACGCCATGCCGCGGGCCTCGCGCAGCAGTCGCTCCAGCGGAAACTCGCGACTGAACCCGTAGCCGCCGTGGAGCTGGACGGCCAGGTCCGTCACCTCGAGGGCCATTTCGTTGGCGAAAAGCTTCCCCATCGACGACTCCAATCGCGAGGGGAAGCCGCGGGCGGCGTTGGCGGCGGCGCGGTAGACGAGGAGGCGCGCCGCCTCGAGCTTCGTCGCCATGTCCGCGAGCTGCCAGCGGATCCCCTGGAAGTCGGCGATTGGGTGGCCGTACAGCTCGCGCTTCTGCACGTAGGCGAGCGCCTCGTCGAGGGCGGCCTGGCCGATGCCGAGCGAGATGGCGGGGTTCAGACAGCGCTGGGCGTTGAAGGCGGTCATCATCTTGCGAAAGCCGCCGGCCCCGACCAGCACGTGCTCGGGCGGCACCGGGCACTCCTCCATGATCATGTCGGTGGCGGGCACGCCGCGAAAGCCGAGCGTGTCCTCCGGCTTGCCGAACGAGAGGCCCGGCGTCGCGCGATCGAGGATCACCGCGCCGACGCCGTCGAGCCCGGGCTGACCGTCGAACCGCGTGAGGACGAGGTAGTACTCGGCGAGACCACCCCGGCTGATCATGCACTTCCGGCCGGTGACCACGTACCCGTCGCCCTGCCGTCGCGCGTTGGTCTGAACCTGGGAGGTCGCCGACCCCGCGGTCGGCTCCGTCATGCAGATGGCCGACACCGCGGTGCCGGCCGCGATGGACGGCAAGTACTTCTGCTTCTGCGCCTCGGTACCGTACTGCGCGATGGCGAGCGACACGACCCCGGTGCCGGCGATGAGGGCGAGCGCGGTGTTGGGGCAGCCGCGCGCGACCTCCTCGATGGCGAAGACGCCCTCCAGCAGGGTCTGGCCGGCGCCCCCGTACCGGGCGGGGATCGTGAGACCGGTGACCCCGAGCTCGGCGAGGCGGCGAATGTTGGCCCAGGGCAGCTCGCCGCGCTTGTCCCACTCGGCCGCCCGCGGCTTGATCTCCCGCTCGACCAGGTCGCGGAGCGTCCGCCGCAGCATCCGTTGCTCGTCGGTCAGTTGGAAATCCATCCGACTCACTCCCCGCGGCCGCCCGCCACGGCTAAGACTTTCGTCATCTCGCCCGGTGAGAGCGCGGGAGCACCTTGGTATAGGTAGCAGGATACGGCCCGGGAGCGATCGGTCTGGAACAGCGGCGGCGCCGCCTCGAGGCAAGGCGAAGCGGCGAACGGGCAGCGACCGACGAACCGGCACCCGGCACTCCCGGCGGCCTGGATCCCGGCGGGGCCCGCGACGCTCCCGGTGGTCCAGGTCCGCTCGGTGCTGGCCAAGGGAACGGAGGAGATGAGCAGCTGCGTGTAGGGATGTTGTGGATGCTTGACCACCAGTTCCACGTCACCGGCCTCGACGACGGAGCCGCGGTACAGCACGACGATGTTCTCGCTGATCTGATAGGCGGTCGCCAGGTCGTGGGTGATGTAGATGATGGAAATGCCGAGTTCCTGGTTCATCTTGCGCAGCGAGCCGAGGATGGTGGCTCGGAGGGACGCGTCCACCATCGAGACCGGCTCGTCGGCCAGGATCAGGCGGGGTTTCAAGAGCAGGGCCCGCGCCACCATCACCCGCTGGCGTTGCCCCCCGCTCAACTGGTGCGGGAAGCGACCCAGGGTCTCTTCGGGGCGCAGCCCCACGGCCTTCAGCGCGTCTTCGATCAAGGCTCGCGCGTCGACCCGGGAGGAGGCCAGCTTGAACTTGAAGACGGGCGTGGCCAGTACGTGGTCGACCCGGTAGAAGGGGTTGTACACCTCGTAGGGGTCCTGGAAGATGACTTGAACGTCGTGGCGGAAGGCTCGCCAATCCGCGTGCGACATGTTCCGCAGATCCTGCCCGTCATAAAGGACCTGCCCTCGCGTCGGCGTCACCAGGCCCAGAAGCAGACGAGCCAGCGTCGTCTTTCCGCTGCCGCTTTCCCCCACGACGGCGGTGATGGAGGGCCGGTCGCCGTCGAGGACCATCGAGAAGTCCGCGAGGGCGACGGTGTGGCTTCGATCGAGCAGGCCTCCACCGAAGCTCTTGGTGACGCCGCGGGCCTCGAGCAAGGTCGTCACGGCGTCTTGCCTACAGCAAGTGGCACGCGGCCCAGGAACCGGGCCGCGCTTCTCTGAACGGCGGCGTGTCCGTCCGGCAGCGATCGAAGGCAAAAGGGCATCGGGGATGGAACGCGCACCCTGGCGGAACGTCCCGCAAGAGCGGCGGGAGGCCCGGGATGCCCTGGAAGGTGCCCTTCTGCTCGAGCGACGGAAGGCTGGCGATGAGCATCTGGGTATACGGGTGTAGCGGCTTCGCGAAGATGTCGCGGACGGGAGACACCTCGACCAGTTTCCCGGCATACATGACGCCGAGGCGGTCCACGAACTGGGCCATCAGCCCCATGTCGTGGCCCACCAGGATCACGGCGGCTTCCAGGTCCTTCTGCACCCGCGCCAACGTCTCCATCACCTGCTTTTGCACCACCACGTCGAGGGCGCTGGTGGGCTCGTCGGCGATGATCACCTTGGGGCGCAAGCTGATCGCGATGGCGATGCAGGCCCGTTGTTTCATGCCCCCGCTGAGTTGGTGCGGAAACATGTTGGCGACTTCTGGCCGCAGCCCGACCCACTGCAGGAGGTCACGGGCCCGCTCCTCCACTTGCCGCCTGGACATCCGCACCCCGTGGTCTTTCAGCGCGTCGGCGATCTGCTCCTTGATTCGCGTCACCGGATTCAGCGAGTTCATCGAACCCTGCGGGATCAGGGCGATCCGGGCCAGCCGCAGCTGCCGCATCTCGTCGTCGGAGAGGGTCATCAGGTTGACGCCGTCCAGCCAGATCTCCCCGGCCTCGATCCGGCCCGGGGGCTTGATCATGCGGAGGATGGACAGGGCCATCGTGGACTTACCCGAGCCGGATTCCCCGGCGAGGCCCAGCCGCTCCTCGGCTTTGAGGCTGAACGTGATGTTGTCCGCGGCCCTGACCGCGCCGAGCGGGGTGTGGTAGTGAACCACCAGCCCTCGCACCCGGAGGACGTCTGGCTTCACACGGCCCGCCTGAGCCTGGGGTTGGCGAGCTCGTCCAATCCGACGGTGAGGAAGAAGAGACCGAGAAAGACGAGGAGGATGGCCACGATGGGGGCTGTCCACCACCACCACCAGCCGTTGATGAGCGCGGCGTTGTAATTGACCCAGTAGAGCGTCATCCCCAGGGTTGGGGAATCGATGGGCCCGAGGCCCAGGACCTCCAGGCCGACGGAGGCGAGGATGGCGTTCGACACCGCGTTCACGAGCGTGGCCGCCAGGTACGGCAGGAGATTGGGCATGAGTTCCTTGACGATGATCTCCGGCCCACTCATGCCCGAAAGGCGAGCCACTTCCACGTAGGCTCGCTCTCTGAGGCTCAGCACCTGGGCTCTGATGGTGCGCGTCGGATTCAGCCACGCGAGGGACGCCACGATGATGGCCATTTGGTCGACCGTCAGACCTTCCTTGATCGACACCGCGATGATGATCAGCACCAGCAGCCCCGGCACGGTGAGGCCGATGTCGACGATACTCCGGATGATCGCGTCGACCTTCCCCCGGTAGTAGGCGGAGACGAAGCCCAGGATCGATCCCAGCCCGACGCCGAGGAACCCCGCAATGAACCCGATCCGCAGGGTGAGCGGCGTCCCGGCCACCATGACGGCCAGCAAGTCCCGGCCTTGTCGATCCGTCCCGAAGGGGTACTCGAAGGAGGGGGGCCTGAGAGTGGGCGCCGAGAGGGGCCTGGACCTGCTCGTGTCGACGAAGACATGACCCATCCCCACGAAGAGAACCAGCGTCAGAAGGAGGACCATTCCCACCACCAGGGAGATGTTGCGGCGCATGTAGCGCCGCACTGCTGCCAGCCTTCCTGGTCCCGCGGCTCCTGGAACGGAGCTCGTCGGCGCGCTCTCCAGTCCCAAGGTGAGGCTACGCCTTCCGGTAGGAGATGCGGGGGTCGAGCAGGGGGTAGATCGTATCGAGAATCAACGTCGCCAGCCCCAGCGCCACGATGACCGTGAACACGATCCCCTGGATGAGGAAGTGGTCGCTCTCCCGGATCGCGTGGTAGAGGACCGTCCCGATGCCGGGATAGCTGAAGATGACCTCCACCAGGACCGCCCCGGAGAGGATCTGTCCCAGGGCCAGCGCCAGACCCGTCGTCTGGGGGAGCATGGCGTTCCGCACGCAGTAGCGCAGGAAGATGGTGAGGCTCCTGAGCCCCTTGGCTTCGGCAAAGGTCACGTAGTCCTCGCCCTGGGTCGTGACCATCATCCCGCGCATCGCCAGCGCCCATCCTCCCGTCGCGACGAGGACGATGGACATCGCCGGCAGGATCGCGTGCTTGATCACGTCGCCCGCGAACGCCAGCGTCAGGCTCGGAAAGGCCCCGACGCTGTAGCCGCCGAACATCGGCAACAGCTTGATCCGGAACGTTAGGAGGTACATGAGGATGAGCCCGAGCAGGAAGAACGGGATGGCGTGGAGCGCCCACAAGGGCGGCATGAGGAAGCGCATCCACCGGGGTGCCCGGGGCCAGGCCAGGAGGGCGCCCAGGAACGTCCCGAGGCCGAAGGAGAGGAGGGTCGTCGTGCCGAGGAGGCCCACGGTCCAGGGGATCGCCTCGGCGATCATCTCGTTCACCGTTCTCGGGTAGTTGGCGATGGAGTAGTTGAAGTTCAACCGGGCCACGTCTCGCAGATAGGTGAGGTACTGGATCCCCAACGGCTTGTCCAGGCCGAACCGCCGGTCGTACTCCTTCACCATCGCCTCGATGCCCGTCTGAACGTAGCCGCCGAGCTGAGCCTGCTGGAGCAGCTTGACCCGAACCGGGTCGTGACCGGACAGCCGGGGCAGGAAGAAGTTTAGCGTGGCCGCGATCCACACGATCAGCAGGAACACGCCGAACCGCTTCGCCAGGTAGTCAGCCGGCACGGCTTCTCCCTCGCGGGGGCCGGGCAGACCCGGCCCCCGACTGCTCGGCCTCCGTCCCGCTACTGGGTCGGCTGTAGGTTCCAGAGGACCATGGCGTACGTCAGGTGCCAGAAGGCGCCGTTGACGTACGGGTTCTCGGCCGTGGGCCAGTTCGTCCAGTACGTGGTGTTCATCGGGATCCGGTGGAAAAGCTGCACCAGCGGGATGTCCGGGAGCTCGGGGATCCAGATCTCCATGGCCTTGTGGAAGAGCTCCAGGAGCTTGGGCTTGTTGTTCATGTCGGTGACGAACACCTCGTCGACGAGCCTGTCGTAGGCCTCGTTCTTCCACTTGGCGAAGTTGACGAGGTGGGCGCCCGGGACCGCCACGCTGAGGCTCTGATAGAGCCTGAGAGTGTGATAGGGGTCGTTCACGCTCCCGCCGTGGCCGTAGATGGCCCCGGTGTACTGGCCTTTCTGGAACCGGACGTCGAAGTCCGGCGGCAGGCTCATGCTGGCGGCGACCCCCTGGCGCTTCAACAGCTCCGCCAGCACAGGGCCAATGGCCGGACCGGTGGACCCGAAGCCGATGATGTCGAGGGTGAGGCGATTACCCTGGGGGTCCACCCAGATTCCCGAGCCATCCTTCCTCCAGCCCTTCCGGGTGAGAAGCTCCTCGCCCTTTTTGGGATTGAACTCCAGCGTGTTGTGCTTCGCCAGGACGTCCTTCACCGACTCGATGTAGGGACGCAGCCCCGGATACTCCGGCAGCGGGAGCGGCGCCGCCACCGAGGCCCCCAAATAGCCCACGTCGATGATCTGCTGGCGGTCGATGAAGTAGCTCACGGCCCAGCGGACGTCCTTGTCGTTGAAGGGCGGGCGCTCGTTGTTGACGTACAAGGAGATCGGCCACCAGTCCATGTAACCGTAGGGAGGCTTCTGCCCGGAGTGCGTGATGACTTTGGGGTTCTGCCGGAACACCGTCGGGAAGGTGGCCGGCTGCAGAGACATGGAGTAGTCGAGCTGGTTCGTGATGAAGGCCTGGGCCGTCGCCTGCTCGCCGGCGTTCGGGAGCCAGATGTTGCGCTCGACCTTGGGCATCGGCGCGAGGCCGGCCTTGGCCGCCCACCACTCGTCGCGCCGGTCGATGATCTTCTGCTGGGGGGAGGCGAAGACGACCTTCCAGGGGCCGGTGGTGACCGGCCAGCCCTTGGCGAGATCGAAGTGCTTGAACGTGGTCCAGTCCTGGCCCTGGAAGACGTGCTTGGGCACGATGTAGACGCCGATGTCGTACTTGTAGGTCATGAAGTAGAAGAAGCGGGGGGCCGGAACCTTGAACCTGACCACGACCGTGTTGGGGTCGGTGGCCCTGGCCTCCTGCATGAACTGCTGGACGTCGACGCCCCATCGCACCTTGGGGCCCAGGTCTCTGAGGCTGGTGAGGGTGTAGGCCACGTCCTCCGCGCTGAACGGCGCGCCATCGCTCCACCGGATCCCCGAGCGGGTCTTGATGGTCAGCTCCTTGAAGTCGGGGCTGTACCTGTAGCTCTCGGCCAGCCAGAGGTACTCCTTGTCGGCGAACGCGCTGTAAAAGGCCAGGGGCTCGTAGAGGATGCCCGGCCCATTCTGGTGATTGGACCCGATGGCGTAGGGGTTCCACAGCTCGAAGTCGACCCACCGGCCCTCTCGGCTGCCAATCCACGTCAGGGTCAACGTCCTGTTTCGGGGGACACTCCTGGGCTGAGGGTAAGCCGGCCGCGCGGGCAACACGGCAGCCGCTCCGGCCGCAACGGCTCCGGTCGTGAGGAATTCGCGTCGGCTGAGTCGTGAGGAGCGTTTTCCCTGAGGCATGCGCGTCTCCTTTCCCGGGCTGCTCCGGATCTGCCGTGGCCGGGAGCGAGACCCCATCGCCACGGGCCATGCGAACGTCACCTGCGCTTCAGGTGGTCAGGGAATATTGTCTCGATGTTCGATCGCCTTTCCGACCGCGTACTGGTTAGATCATGAAGACTCGTCGCGTGTCAAGGACGTGCGATCG
>CAZDYT010000120.1:2555-9103 GCA_964509395.1 uncultured bacterium | reverse complement strand
GGATCGCCTCGCTCGCGGTCGCCCTCGAGGAGGTCGGGGCGGCCGGGCGCTGGTACGCGGAGGCCCTCGGTCGGGAGGGGGAGGCCCTAGCGGTTCCCCATCTCGGCGCCGCGGGCGTCTGCTTCACCGTCGGCGCCCACAGACTCGAGCTCCTCGCACCGGCGGGCCCGCGGGGGCCGCTCCGCGACTGGCTCCGGGCGCGCGGTCCGTCTCCGTACGCCGCCACCCTCCTGACCGCGCACGGATCGGCGGGCCCGTTGGACCCGGCGAAGACGCTCGGTGCCCGGTTGGTGCTGGCGTCTGCTTGACAAAGACGTCCTCCGGGAGGTCGAGCCCGGCCCGTGCTACCCTTGGGCGAGGAGACGGCGGCGATGGCTGAGGTCGCGACCACCCACCTCTCGGTCTGCCCGCACGACTGCCCGTCGGCGTGTAGCCTCTCCGTGTCGGTCGAGGACGGGCGGATCGAGGACGTGCTCGGAGACCCGGAGCATCCGTTCACCCAGGGGGTGATCTGCGGGAAGGTCCACGACTACGCCGAGCGCGTCTACTCGCCGATGCGCGTCCTCGAGCCGATGCGGCGCGTGGGCCCCAAGGGGGCCGGCGAGTTCGAGCGGATCGGCTGGGACGAGGCGATCGAGGAGATCGCCCACCGTTTCACCCGGGTGATGGCGCAGTGGGGGCCGGAGGCGATCCTGCCGTTCTCCTACGCCGGCACGCTGGGGCGCATCCAGTACTACGCGGGGCACCCTCTCTTCCATGTCCTCGGCGCGAGCCAGCTCGAGCGGACGATCTGCGTCTCGACGGCCTATGCCGGATGGAAGGCGACCGTGGGGATCGTCGCCGGGAACGACGCCGAGCAGATGGTGGACGCGAAGCTGGTGATCCTGTGGGGCATCAACGCCGCGTATACCCACATCAACGTGATGACGCTCGTCAAGCAGGCCAAGGCCCGCGGCGCCCACATCGTCTGCATCGACCCCTACCGCACGCGGACAGCCAAGCAGGCGGACGAGCACGTCATGATCCGCTCCGGCACGGATGGGGCGCTGGCCCTCGGGATCATGCACGTCCTCATCCACGAGGACCTGCTGGACCACGCCTACATTGCGCGTGCGACCACCGGCTTCGAGGCATTGCGGGCGCACGTCGAGGCCTACTCGCCGTCGCGGGTCGCCGCAATCACGGGCCTCTCCACGGAGGAGATCGTCCGGCTCGCGCGCCGCTACGGACGGACCCGGGCGGCGTTCATCCGGGTGGGGATCGGGATCTCGCGGCACGAAAACGGGGGCATGACCTGCCGGGCGATCGCGTGCCTGCCCGCCCTCACCGGGGCTTACGCCCACCCCGCGGGCGGCGCGCTCCTCGCCAGCTCCGGCGCCTTCGGTCCGGGGGACACCGCGCTGGAGCGCCGCGATCTGCTCCCGGATCCGGCCCCGCGCACGCTCAACATGATCCACCTCGGCCGAGTCCTCACGGATCCGGGCCTCCAGCCACCGGTCATGGCGCTCTACGTCTACAACTCGAACCCGGCCGCGGTCTGCCCGAACGCCGGGCTCGTGCTCCAGGGCCTCGCCCGCGACGACCTCTTCACCGTCGTCCACGAGCAGATGTTCACGGACACGGCGGACTACGCGGACATCCTGCTGCCCGCCACCACGAGCATGGAGCACACCGACCTCTACCGGTCCTTCGGGCACCTCTACCTCCAGCTCGCGGAGCCCGTCATCGCGCCGCTCGGAGGGGCGAAGTCGAACTGGGAGGTCTTCGGGCTCCTGGCCCGGGCGCTGGGCGTCCGGGACGGCGGGCACTACGCGAAGCGCGCGCCGGAGCTGATCCGCGAGTACCTCGCGGCGAGCGGCCCGGGGACCGCCGGGATCGCGTACGAGCGGCTCCGGGCCGAGCACTCGGTCCGCCTCAACGTGCCGCGCCCCTTCATGCCGTTTGCGGAGGGCGCCCCGACGCCCTCGGGCAAGGTCGAGTTCCACTCGGAGTCGCTCGCCCGTGCGGGCCTCCCGCCGCTCCCCACCTACCTCCCGCTGGCGGAAGGGCCCGAGCATCCGGTGATCGGGCCCCGCTACCCGCTCCGGTGTCACGTCCCGCCGAACCGCTTCTTCCTGAACTCCTCGTTCAGCCAGTCGGCACTCCTCCGGAAGCGTCAGGGTGGGGCGGTCGTGTTCGTTCACCCGCGCGACGCCGCGGCCCGCGAGATCACCCCGGGCGACCTCGTCGCCGTGTGGAACGATCGCGGCCGGGCCTGCTTCACGGCCGTGCTCACGGACGACACCCCGCCCGGCCAGGTCGTCATCGAGGGGATCTGGTGGCACAAGTTCATGCCGGGCGGGCGTGGCGTGAACGTCCTCACCTCCGACAAGGTCGCCGACCTCGGTGGCGGGCCGGCGTTCCACTCGACGATGGTCGAGGTCTGCCGCGCCCCGGCCGTGGAGGCGATGCCCGGCCGGGAGGTCGCCCGCCGAGGGACGGAACCCGCCTAGGTCACCCGGAGGGGGGCTCCGCCCCCCTTCCGGACCTCCCCCGAGGAGGGGTTGCGCCGGCGAAGCCGGCGCCCGGAGCGGAACACCCTGAGGCCCTGCGGTAGTTCTTTCGCGAGTGGCGCGGTTTGTCCGACAAGGCGCCTGGCTTCCACCAAGGGACTTGACAGCAGGCGGGCGAGCCAGGAGAATACCACTAAGTCGGTCGAGAATGCCGCATTCGAGCGGAGGCACTCCATGACCAACGCGCGCGTCGTCGGGATCCTGGACGAGCACCCCAACTGGTCGAACCGCCTCGTCGCCGAACTCACCGCGCGCGGGGTGGCCTTCGAGAAGATCGACCCGAGCGCGCACGGCTTTCTCCCGGCGGAGCGGGCGCCCCGCTACTCGGTGGTCGCCAACCGCGTGAGCCCCTCCTCCCACACCCGGGGCCACGGCAGCGCCCTGTTCTTCGCTCACGCGTTCCTCGCCTACGTCGAGGGCCTCGGGATCCCCGTCATCAATCCGGCCGCCGCCTACCGCGTGGAGACCGCGAAGGCCTTCCAGGCCCTCCTCTTCGAGCGGCTCGGGCTCCGCTACCCTCGGACCGCGGTCATCAACGATCCCGGCCAGGTGGCCAAGGTGATCGAACGGTTCCGCTTCCCGGTCGTGCTCAAGCCGAACATCGGCGGGAGCGGCGCGGGGATCGTGCGGTTCGACACGCCCGAGAGCCTCGAGGAGGCCGCGCGTGCTCGATCGCTCGCCTTCGGCCCCGATGGGGTCGCGCTCATCCAGGAGTTCCTCGAGCCGATCGACGGCGGCATCGTCCGGGTCGAGGTGTTGGGCGGGAAGTACCTCTACGCCATCAAGATCTACCGGGATCTCGCGGAGGGCTTCAACCTGTGCCCGGCCGACATCTGCCGGACCGAGGAGCCCGGGGCGCCCGGCGGGAGCGGGCCTCAGAGCCTCGATTTCTGCCCCGCCGAGGCGCCGCGTCTCGCCCTGCGGGTGGAGCGTCACGAGCCGGGGCCGCGCGTCATCGAGGCCGTGCTGGCACTCACGCGTGAGGCACGGATCGACGTGGGTGGGGTCGAGTACCTCGTCAACCGCGGCGACGGGCAGGTCTACTTCTACGACGTGAACGCGACCTCGAACTTCGTCGCCGACGCCCCGGCGCTCCTGGGCTTTGATCCCACGGCCCTGTTCGCCGACTACATCCTCGCCGTGGCAGCCGGCGCGCGGCCGGTCTCCGCGGCGCCCCTGGATCGCCGCTTCGCGGCCTGAACGCGCAGCCCGCCCGGGCGGTGCCCCCCGCGGCAGCGTCTCCGGGGCGCCGGGAGGCACCGGGCGTCGGAGGCTGGGGTATCCCGGCACGACGCGGCTCCCACTTTCACGCCAGCCCCCTTCCGGTGTCTAATCGAGCGTGAGGAGCCACCGTCGATCGTGACCCCGAACCCCCCGGATGTCCCGGCGTGGCGCCCAGCCGCTCGGGCTCCCCTCCCCGGCCGCCGGGCGTCGCGCTTCACACCGGTGCGGCTGCGGGGTCTTAGAGAGTGATGGACGACACCGCGTTCGAGACCATGGTGGCGACGCATCACGGCGAGATTTATCGGTACCTCCTGCGGGCGACCGGACGGACGAGCGATGCCGACGATCTCTCGCAAGAGACGTTCCTGCGGGCGTATCGGGCCTATCGGTCGCTGCCCGAGGACGCGAACGCCCGGGCGTGGCTGTTTACCATCGCGACCAACCTCTCGCGCAACCACTTCCGCGCCCAGAAGCGGCGCCGCCGCGCGTACGAAGCGGTGGGCGCCATGGCCAGTGACACCGACGGCACCGGCCCCGAGGGCGTGACGCTCTCGCGTGAGGTCGGCGCGGTGGTCGAGGCGGCCATCAGCGGCCTCCCCTTCAAGCAGCGGCTGGCGTTCCTCCAGCGGAAGGTCCACGGCCACGACTACGACACGATCGGCCAGAGCCTTCACTGCTCGCCCGAGAGCGCCCGCGCCCACGTGTTTCAGGCCCTGCGCAAGATCCGCCGGGCCCTGAACGGGCGCGAGCTTCTCGCAAAGGAGTCAAACCGGTGAGCGCCAAGTCTGCGGTCTGTGTCGAGATGGAAGCGGACCTCGTGGCGGCGGCCACGGGGGAAGGGGACGCCACGGCGGCGCGACGCGTCGACGCCCACCTCGAGCGGTGCGCGCCCTGCCGCGACGAGTTCGAGCGCTACCGGGTGATCGACGGCGAGGTGGCGGCCATGCGGAGCCACCTCGTGGCCTCCCGGCACGTCGCTCTGGCGCGCGATCGGCTCGAGACGCGGCTGGCCGATCTCCGGAGCCGCCTGGTGGCCTACCGGGTCTTTCCCTCGCCGGTCGGCCCGATCCTGATCGCGCGATCGGAGCAGGGGGTGCTGCTGGTCGAGTACCTGGGGCGGGAGACGAGCCTCCGGACCTCGCGGCTTCGCCGTCTGGGCGAGGTCGAGCCGGTGGAGAACGGAGGGGAGACCGACGCGCTTTACCGCGAGCTCCGCGAGTACCTGGAGGGGCGGCGCACCCGCCTCGACTGGCCGTTGGACCTGCGGCTCGTGCGGAGCGACTTCCACCGCCAGGTGCTCCAGGCGACCTCCGCGATCCCCTACGGCGCCGTCGCCTCCTACGCCGGCCTGGCTCGGGAGGTCGGGAGGCCACGGGCCGTGCGCGCGGCGGCGCAGGCGCTCCGCTGGAACCCCGTGCCGATCGTGATCCCGTGCCACCGGGTGATCGGCACCTCCGGGGCGCTCACCGGTTACGCGGGCGGCGAGACGAGCCGCAAGCAGAAGCTCCTGGCGGTCGAAGGGATCCCCACCGTGAAGGCGAAGGGCGACTTCCGGATCGTGCGCGACGCGATGTACGTCCGCGCTCCCGGCGACACGGAGTACTGCCTGCCGACCTGCCCCTCGGTCGATCCGTTCCCGCTCGGGGGGATCCTGTTCGCGTCGCGCACGCGCGCCGAAGCCGCGGGGCTCGCGCCCTGCACCACCTGCCGCCCGGATCTCCACCCTCTCCCTCGCTAGCCCGCATTATTCGCGACCATGCAGGCCGGCCTCACGGCCGCGCGGGGCCTGCCGCGGCGAACCGCCCCACGGGGCTCGCTCCCGCACGGGCACGAGGTGGGCGACCCGTGTCAACGAGGCGCGGGAACTCCGGCGGCGTGTCGCGGTGCGCTCCGCGTCGTGGGGCGCCCCGTCCGCCGCGTCACCCGCGCGGCCTTCCCAGGGCTCGCGTGTATTTCGCGCATAGGTCGGGCTAGCGGTTTTCACGCGCGCCTCCTTCCGGGGTCATACGGGGTGAAAGGAGGCGCACATGCTGGGAACACTCGCAGCGCTCGCGGTGGCCTTGCTGCCGCTCATCGCGGTCGGAACCTTGCTCGAGCTCGCAGCGTGGTGGGAGCGGCGGCGACAGACCGCCATCGCCCGCCAGATCGCGCTGACCGATGCGATCGGGGGTGAGCTCGGCGCCATCGTCGCCCCCGTGGTCACGAAGCCACTCGGAAGACCGTGGCAGATCGAGATCGCGGTCCCGTTCACTCGCGACGCGACCGTCGGCCGGATTCTCTCCATCGCTCACCGGGTACTGTCGTTTGCCGAGCGGATGAGTCCCGGCGACTACCGGATCGTCCTCACGCCGCCGGCGGAGTCGGACCGGGCGGCGCGGGGCGTCGAGATGACCTTCACCCGCGCGAAAGCCGCGTAAGGAGGCACACCATGCTCGCCGAGGTCGCGGTTGTCGGAGGCGTGATCGGAGTCGCGTTCGGCTTGCTCGAGGTTTCACACCGCCTGGACGAGGGCGCGGCCCGGCCACTCACGCCGGAAGCGGCGATTCGCGAGGCGATGCGGGGGCCCGAGGCAGGCGCCGTGCGAGCCGAGTTTCGCCGGAGCGGGATCCAGCCGTTCGCTCCCCGGCGTCCCGTCGGGTTCGGCCTTTGAGTGCGGCGGAGCCTCTAGCTTAGCTAATCGGTCGGGCGCTCGAAGTGACCGGGCACGTATTCGAGAACGTGGGTCGCCCGGCCCCGCGGGTCGAGGCCGATGACCACTTCCGCCCGACCCGG
>CAZDYT010000120.1:0-2545 GCA_964509395.1 uncultured bacterium | reverse complement strand
ACCCACCGGTGGTCGTGGGTCGGCGAGACTGGCTCGGGAAGGCCCCGAGGCGGGACGTGTCCCGGCAGCGGGATGAAGCCCGCCGGCGGGGCCGGGTAGGCAGGCGGCAGCACCATGGGATAGCGGTCCAACGCCGCCGGTCCCTGAGCGGCGACCGGGCCCACCAGCGCCGAGACGAGCGCCGCGGCGGCGGCCAGAGCGGACGCACCGCGACCCACCGGCCCGCCTGCCGCGCGCCGACGATGTGGTGGACCGCCCCGCCGTTCGTGATGAGTGCCTGGCATGCTCTACCGCCCGGGCTGGCTCGACGACCGGGCGGGCGCCTTCTCGGGGCCCTCGGCCGGTCGCAGCGCGCGCTCCATCTTGGCGAGTGCGTCGGCCGTCTCCCGCTTCGCGACGTCGAGGGCGCTCTGGAGCGCCTGGATGTTCTCCTGCAAGGCTCGAGCGCCGCCGGCTTCCTTGTACGCCAAGGCGGCAACCACCAGCGCGATCAGTGAGACGACCAAGGCGACCTTGGCCATGCGCTTCTCCCCTCCGTGTCGCGACCCCTCGTCGGCGCGGTGACGTCTCGAGGACCCGCACGACTCCCAGGTGCCGCGTAGATCCTATTGTAGCGTATGCGTGAGCGTGAGCATCGCGAACCGACTCGGCGCCCGTGTCGGCACGGGCCGTCGCCACGGGCGGCTGGATCACGAGTCTGGTGCGTCAAGAACTGAAGCTGTCCGGGCTGATCGCTGCGCCCCGCGGTCCGCGCCACGCAACGAGGAACGCGTAGCCCACGACGGCCCAGAGGATCTCCCGGATCCGTCGGATCAGCCCGAAGGCGAGTCCGGCGCCTGCCCCGAGCCCGAACCCGACGAAGATCCCCACGAAGCCCCCCTCTTGGACTCCCAGCGAGGCGGGGATCAGGAACGTCGCCGAGCGGATGGCGCTCCCCAATGCCTCGATGACGACGGCCGTCGCCAGATCGACCGGCGAGCCCAGGAAGCGCAGCGCGAGCCAGACCTCGGCGCTTCCCGCCACCCAGCCCAAGAAGTGAAAGAGGAGCGCGAGGCCGAGTCGGCCGCGCTGGCTCCGGTAGTAGGTCCGGAGGTGATCGTCGAGTCGGCCGAGGTGCCCGGCGACGCGGCCTCGGATCCCGAGCCAGGCAAGCGCGCGGCCGCTCGCTCCGAAGAGCCCGCGCTGTTGGGTCCAGACGAACCCGCCGATCGCGACGACGCCGACGGCCATCAGGATCACCATGGACGCGAGGAGCGCGGGGGCCGCGGGTACCCAGAAGGCCAGGGCCAGCGCGAACGCCAGGAATCCGAGGTGCGAGACGACGAGCGCGGTCTTCGCCACCACGACCGACACGAGGCCTTCTTCGAACGGCACGCGCGCCTGCGTCAGGAGCCACGCCTTGAGCGGCTCCCCGCCGAGCGTCGCCGTCGGCGTGGTGGCGTTGACCGCCTCGCCGGCCAGCCGCGCTGCCACGAGCAGCCGGAGCGGGGGCAGGCGGCCCGGGAACGCGTACCGCCAGCCCGCCGCGTCGAGGACGGCGACGAGGCCGTAGGGCAGGAGGAGCACCGGCAGCCGCCACGAGAGCTCACGGACCTGCGCGAGGAGTCCTGCCGGCCCGACCTCCCAGACGAGCAGCGCGATCACGCCGAGGCCCGCGGCCGCCGCGAGCGCCTGCATCGCGTTCACGGTTGGGGATGGCCTCCTGCCCCGGCCGCTCGCGTGAGCGCGAGGAATGCCCGCAGGACCGGCGCGTGGGCGCGGTCCGCGTGATGCACGATGAAGAAGCGGAGCGCGAACCCACGCCCGCGAACCCGGACCGCCCGGAGCCGCCGGTCCGCCAGCTCGCGCGCGATCACACGGGCGCCGACCAGCGCGATCCCCAGGCCGGCCTCGACCGCGCGCTTGATCGCCTCGTTGGAACCCAGCTCCATCACGACGCGCGGCGTCACGCCCGCGGCCTCGAGATGCGTCTCCAGGACCCGGCGGGTCGTGGACCCGGGCTCGCGCAGGATGAGCGGCTGTCCGGCCAGCTCGGCCACGCCCACCGTGCGCCGGCGCGCCCAGGGGTGATCCGGACGGACGGCGAGGACGAGGGGCTCCCGCACGAATGGGTGGACGACGAGCCGGGAGTCGCCGGTCGCGGCGACGGGGACCCCACCGTCGGGGGCCCCGAGCACGCCGATGTCCGCCTCGAACGCGCCGACCTGATCCAGAACCCGCTGCGACGACGTCTCGAGGAGGATGCGGACCTCCGGGTACCGCGCCCGGAACGCCGTGAGGAGCGGCGGCAGGAGAAAGGCGCCCGCCGTCCCGCTGGCGCTGATCCGCAGGATACCGCTCACCGCGCCGCCTGCCTGGGCGAGGACGGCTTCCGCCTCGTCGACGAGACCGAAGATCTTCTCCGCGACGCGGAGGAGCGCGCGGCCGGCGGGCGTGAGCTGGACCCGCCGCGCCCGCCGCTCGACCAGCCGCACTCCGGAGGTCCGCTCGCGCTCCCGCAGCTGGATCGTCACGGCGGGCTGGCTGGTCCCCAGCCGGCGGGCGG
>CAZDYT010000119.1:0-9109 GCA_964509395.1 uncultured bacterium | reverse complement strand
ACGACTGGGCGCTCCAGTACGCGCAGGCCCGCGTCCAGTTCGGGAAGCCGATCGCTTCGTTCCAGCTCGTCCAGCGGAAGCTCGTCTGGATGCTCACCGAGATCACCAAGGCCCAGCTCCTCTGCCTCCAGCTCGGCCGGCTGAGCGACGCCGGCACCGCGCGCCCCCAGCAGGTCTCGATGGCCAAGATGAACAACGTCTGGATGGCACTCGAGACGGCGCGGATGGCGCGGGACATCCTCGGGGCGGCCGGGATCGTCGACGAGCACCCGGTCATCCGCCACCTCCTGAACCTCGAGACGGTCATCACCTACGAGGGCACGCACGACATCCACACGCTGATCATCGGGCGCGACATCACCGGCTTCGACGCCTTCGCCTAGTGCGGGGCCTTCCTCATCCCGCGTGACCTTCGCGAATAGTTCGCGCTAGATCCTTTCGGAGGGGGGCGCTGCCCCCCTCGGCCTGCCCTCCCGGCGGGCCTGCCTCCCCCCTCGCGGTTCTGGCGGCGGCAGGGCGCCCCGGCTCGTCGTCTGTCGGCAGCGGCCCGGTTGGAAGGGACGGGTCGGTGTGCTATAACCGCGCCGATGCCGGACGACGAGCCGTTCCGGGCGGGCGAGCCGGTCCTCCTCGTCGACGAGCGCCGAGGCAAGCGGCACCTGCTCGTCCTTCGACCCGGCCAGGCCTTCCACACCGACCGCGGCTGGGTCGCGCACGATGCCCTGATCGGCGCCCCGGACGGCACCTTGGTCAAGAGCTCGCTCGGCGCCCGTTACCTGGCGCTTCGCCCGACGCTCGGTGAGTACGTGCTGGAGATGCCGCGGGGCGCCCAGGTCATCTACCCGAAGGACCTGGCCATCATCTGCTTCTTCGCCGACGTCGAGCCGGGGCAGACCGTGCTGGAGGCGGGGCTGGGCTCCGGGGCGCTGACGCTCGCGCTCCTGCGGGCAGTCGGCCCGACCGGGCGCGTCGTGTCGTACGAGACCCGGGAAGACTTCGCCCGGCGCGCCCGGCGGAACATCGAAGCCCGCCTCGGTCCCGCCGTGCCGCTCACCGTGCGGCTGCAGGACGTCTACGCCGGGTTCGAGGAGCGCGGCGCGGAGCGCGTCCTGGCGGACATCCCGGAGCCGTGGCGGCTGGTCGAGCCGGCGGCGGCGGCGCTGCGGGCGGGCGGCATCTTCTGCGCGTACGTCCCGACCCTCCCGCAGGCGCAGCGGACGCACGAAGCGCTCGCCGGCCACACGGCCTTCGCGCTGGCCGAGACGTTCGAGACCTTTCTCCGCCCCTGGCACATCGCCGGGCTGTCGGTGCGTCCTGCCCACCGGATGGTGGCACACACGGGATTCATCACCCTCGCCCGGCGCGTCCAACCGCGCTCGGGCGACACGTCGCGGGTCGTGCCGCTCGACGAGTCGGACGAGCCGCGCGAGCCCGAACCAGCATAAGGAGGACGGCATGCTTGACGCCTTTTTCAAGCTGCGCGAACGCGATACGACTGTGGGGACCGAGGTGCTGGCCGGGCTCACCACCTTCATGGTCATGGCCTACATCATCTTCGTGAACCCGGCCATCCTGTCGTTTGCCGGGGTGACGGCCCTCCAGGGCCAGGGGGTGCCGTTCGTGCCGACGATCGCCGCGACGTGCCTCGTCGCCGCGCTGACGACGGCGGCCATGGGCCTGCTGACCAACTATCCCCTGGCGCTGGCCTCGGGGATGGGGCTCAACGCGGTCGTCGCCTTCCAGCTGATCGCGGCGTACAAGCTGCCGTGGCCAGCCGCCATGGGGGTCATCTTCCTCGAGGGCGCGGCGATCACGGTGCTGGTCCTGACGGGCTTCCGCGAGGCCGTCATGAGCGCGATCCCGCTGTCGCAGAAGCGCGCCATCTCGGTCGGCATCGGGCTGTTCATCCTCTTCATCGGCCTCTTCAATGGCGGCCTCGTCAAGTCCGGAGCGGGCATCCCGGTGACGCTGGGCGATCTGACCACGCGGCGCGTCGGGGTCGCGATCGTGGGGCTCTTCCTGACGCTCCTGCTGCTGGCGCTGCGGATCCGCAGCGCGCTGCTTCTCGGCATCGTGGGGACGACCCTCCTGGCGATCGTCGCGAACGCCGTCGGAGGCTGGCAAACCTGGGAGAGCCTGCCGGGCGTGGCGGTCATCCCGGGCCGGATCCTGGGGTGGCCCGACTTCTCGACGATCGGCCTCGGGCTGAACTTCGAGGTGTTCGCGCGCCTGGGCATCGTGACCGCCGTCCTCACGATCTTCTCGATCATGCTCTCCGACTTCTTCGACACCATGGGGACCGTCATCGGGATCGGGGCCGAGGCCGGGTGGCTCGACCGCGACGGCCGGCTGCCCCGGCTCAACCGGGTGCTTCTCGTCGACTCGCTGGCGGCGGTCTTGGGCGGCGCCTGCAGCGCGTCGTCGGCCACCACCTACATCGAGTCGGCAGCCGGCGTGGCGGCGGGGGGTCGGACCGGACTGACCTCGGTCGTGGTGGGCATCTGCTTCGCCCTGGCGCTCTTCTTGACGCCGCTGGCCGGCATCGTGCCACCGGAGGCCACCGCGGCGACGCTCGTGATCGTGGGCTACCTCATGTGCACGCTCGTCCGAGAGATCCCCTTCGCCGATCTGGAAGACGGGCTACCGGCGCTGCTCACGATGACCGTCATGCCGTTCAGCTACTCGATCACGAACGGCATCGGCGCCGGGTTCGTCGCCTATACCTTCATCAAGCTCGTCCGCGGCAAGGCCGGCGAGGTGCACCCCATGATGTATGCCGCCGCGGCGGCCTTCGTCATCTACTTCGTCCGCCCAGCGGGCGGCTAGGTCACCCGGAGGGGGGCTCCGCCCCCCTTCCGGACCTCCCCCGAGGAGGGGTTGCGCCGGCGAAGCCGGCGCGCGGAGCGGAACACCTTGAGGCGTTGCGGCAGTTCTTTCGCGAGTGGCGCGGGTTCTCCGACAGGCGCCTAGCGGGCACCGGGTCGTCTTGCCTCGAAGGCTGTCGGAGGGAGCCAGAGCCCGCGCCGAGGGTATGTTAGGCTAGCTTTGCTATGGCGATGATGACCTGGATGCGCCAGACGTCCCGCTACTTTCTCGCGTTCGTCGTCATCGCCTTCCTCGGGAGCCTCGCCTACATCGGGGCGACGCGGGACCAGGGCGGCACAGCGGCGGTGGCCACCGTCAACGGGGAGGAGATCCTCGCCGCCACGTACGAACGGGCGTACCGGGCCACGGTCGAGCAGTACCGGCAGCTCCTCAAGGATCGCTTCAGTGAGGAGCTGCTGCGCTCTCTCAGGGTCCAGGACCAGGTCATCGACCGCCTGGTGACAGACCAGCTCATGCGGCAGCGGGCGGCGGCGGAGGGGATCCGGGTCTCGGACGAGGAGCTGAGGGGGGAGATCACCCGGATGCGCGCGTTCCAGTCGACTGGGGGCTTCTCGCGGGAGCAGTACCTTCGGGTGCTGTCGCGGGTCGGGCTGACGCCGGGCGTCTTCGAGGAAGACCTTCGCCGCCAGCTCCTTCTGCGGAGGCTCCAGGCGCTGATCACCGACGGCGTGAGGGTCTCGGAGGCGGAGGTCCGCCAGTCCTGGGAGACGCGGCGCGACCGGGTCCGCGTCGCCTCTCTCCTCGTCACGCCCGAGGCGTTCCTGGCCGCGGGGCAGGTCACCGACGCCGAGCTCGACGCCTACTACAAGGCCCATCCGGCGGAGTTCACGCGGCCGGAGCGCCGGCGGGTCCTGGCGGCCCTCCTCCCGACGGCCAGCGTGCCGACCCCGGCCGTGACCGATGCGGATGTCGAGGCCGCGTACCAGGAGCGCCGCCAGGAGTTCGAGCAGCCGGAGCGGCGGCGCGTGGCCCACATCCTGATCGGGGTGCCGAGCGTCGGCGGAAGCGCGGCCGAGGAGGCCGCCCGCGCCAAGGCCGAAGCGGCACGGGAGCGCGTCAGGGGCGGGGCGGACTTCGCCCAGGTGGCCCGCGAGGTCTCCGAAGACCCGGCGACCGCGCCGCGCGGGGGCGAGCTGGGGTTCGTGGCGCGCGGAGAGCTGCTGGCGCCCTTCGCCGAGGTCGCGTTCAGCCTCAAGCCGGGCGAGGTCGGGGGGCCCGTACGCACGGCCTTCGGCTACCACGTCGTCAAGGTCCTCGAGGCGGTGCCGGGCTCGAAGAAGGAGCTGAAGGAGGTCGCGGCATCGCTCCGGGCCACGCTCGTCGCGGAGCGGCAGATCCGGGCGCTTCGGGAGAAGGCCGAGGAGGTGCATCAGGCGCTGCTCGCGGCGCCCGACTTCGCCGCCGAGGCGCGCCGGCGGGGGCTGACCGCGCGCGAGATCGGACCCTTCGGCCGGGCCGACGCCGTCGAGGGGATCGGCCGCGTCGCCGAGGCGACGAGCGCCATCTTCGCCCTGCCGCCCGACGGCGTGAGCGAGCCCGTCAAGGTGCCGGAGGGCTATGCGATCTTCCGGCTGCTCCAGCGGGAGGAGCCGCGGCTCTTGCCGCCGGGCGAGGTACGGAGCCAGGTCGCGCAGGCGGTGCGGCGCCAGAAGGCGACGGAGGCGGCCCAGGCGAAGGCCCGCCAACTCGGCGAGGCGCTCCGGGCCGGAGAGGACCCGGGGGCGTTGGCCAAGCGGGAGAACGTGAGCCTCGGCGAGCCTGGCCCGTTCTCGCGCGCCGAGCCGCTCGGGGACCGGGAGCTTGCCCAGGCGATGTCGGTCGCGCTGGAGCTTCCGGAGGGAGGCGTGGCCGGTCCCGTGACCGGTCCCAGGGGGTTCTACGTCGTCAAGGTCCTGGCCCGGGAGCATCCCGCCCCTGCCGAGTTCGAGAAGGCGCGGCGCGAGGCCGAACAGCAGCTCCTCGCAGAGAAGCGGCAGCACGCCTGGCAAGCCTGGCTCGCCGCCCTCCGCACGGGCGCGACGATCGAGATCAACCGGAAGATCTTGCCGCAGTCCTGAAGAGCGGGCAGAGCGATGCGGCTCCGGAAGGCCCATGCCGAGTTCCTCGGGCGCGCCCGCGTGGTCCGCGTGGCCACGGCAGACGCGCGCGGGGCGCCCCACGTGGTTCCGGTCTGCGCCGTCGTCGCCGATCACCGCCTCTACTTCGCCTCCGGCGACGATGCCCGGAAGGTGCAGAACCTCCGCGCCAATTCCCAGGTCACGCTCGTCGCCGACGACTACACCGAGGCCTGGGACGGCCTCCGGGGCGTCATGGTGACGGGCCAAGCCCGGCTCCACGCCCGGGGGCCCGCGTTCCGCCGGGCGCGCCGGCTCCTCTACGCGAAGTACCCGCAGTACGAGGCGGAGGCCGCCCTCGAAGAAGGCGACTCCGTCGTCATCGAGGTGATCCCGACCCACGTCTTCACCTGGGGCTTCGACTGAGTCGGGGCGAAGCCCACCGGCGGCGGCCGGCCATCGCGCTCCTTTGCTGCGGCGACACCGCGCGCTCCGGAGCTCGGCGAGACCAGCAGCATCGCGAGGAGACCCGCCGGGGATGCCGGCGTCTCCGGCCCCCGCCGGCGAGCGCCCGGGACGTTCCACGCGGATTCGCATCGTGCTGCCTCCCACCAGCGCGGGCGTCAGTCGCACCGCTTGAAGGAAACGACCCAGCCGCCGGGGTCAAACTGAGACACTAGCCGGAACTTCCCGCGCTTGTGGAGCGGGGCGCCGCTCGGATATCATGCCGCCATTCCATGAGCGGAGCCCATCCGCGTGGCCCCAGCCCCCGCGCAGGAGGCGGCATGGAGGCGTTCAAGCTGTCCCGGGTGATCGAGCAGCAGCGCACGTCCGGTGCCTCCTGGCTCGAGTGCCTGCACGTCCCCGCGCTGAGCGTCGGGATCTACGCGCTCCCGGCGGGCGCGGAGGATCCACAGGCCCCGCACACCGAGGACGAGATCTACTACGTGGTGAGCGACACGCCGGTGGAGCCGGGCTCGATCCTGTTCGTGGGGGCCGGGGTCAAGCACCGCTTCCACGCGATCGAGGAGGATCTGACCACGCTGGTCTTCTTCGCGCCGGCCGTGGGCTCGCGGGCGCAGCCGAAGCGGTGACCCCCGGCGGATCGAGGTCCCTTGGCCCGCAGGCACTCGCGCGGCGCGCCCCCCGTTGGCCTGGAGGTGGCCTTGATCCTGCAGCGATTCTGAAAGGAGGGTGCGCATGGCCGCCGAGGAGAACAAGGCCCTCGTCCGCCGTTGGTTCGCGGAGACGGACAAAGGCAATCTGGCGATCATCGACGAGCTGGTCGCGGTCGATTACGTCGACCACAATCCCCCGCTGCCCGGCCTCCCGTCTGGCCGCGAGGGGGTCAGGCAGACCAACATCCTGCTCCGTGCCGCCTTCCCGGATGCCGTTCACCTCATTGAGGACCAGATGGCCGAAGGAGACAAGGTCATGACCCGCGTGGTCGCGCGGGGCACGTTCAAGGGAGCGTGTCTCGGCTTCGCGCCGACCGGGAAGGTGGTGGAGATGCGGGGGATCGCGGTCCACCGCATCGCCGGGGGCCAGCTCGTGGAGCACTGGGCTCAGGCAGACATGGCAGGATTCGTCCAGCAGCTCGGTGGAATCCCTGCCCCGGCCGAGACGGGCTAGAGGACTCCTAACCGTGTTCGACCCACCAGCGCAGCGCCGCTTCGATGTTGTCGCGCTCGACGGCCAGCCGGACCCGGTCGCGTGTCGTGCTGAACAGGATCGCGCCGGCGGCTTCGACCAGCGCCCGGAAATAGCCCGCGTGCCGCTCGCGAAAGACCGCCTCCTCTCCGGACGCGGCAAGCTCTTCTAACCCGAACTCCCGGATGGTCTCCAGCATCAGGAAGCGTGGCTCGCCGTCGGCTCCTTCGTCTTGACGCAGGAGGCTCTTGTCCGCCAGCGACGCCAGCCCGTCCGCGACGTCGATGGCCGAGCCCTCGGGCGCGCCACCGCCGGCCGGCCCACCGTGGAGGACCGCCTCCGCGGTCTCGAGGGTGCAGCCCCCGCCGAAGACGGCGAGTCGCCGGAACAGGCGCTGCTCTTCCGGGGTGAGGAGGTTGTAACTCCAGGCGATGGTGTCGCGCAGCGTCTGCTGGCGGGCCGGCAGATCGCGCGCCCCGCCCGTGAGCAGGCGCAAGGATGACCCGGCCGGACCCCGCCCGAGCCGCGCCAGCAGCGCCCGCGGCGGCAAGAGCTTGATCCGCGCCGCGGCGAGTTCGATCGCGAGCGGGAGTCCGTCAAGCCGAGCGCAGATCGCCGCGACGAGGGCGGCGTTGCCGGCCGTGACCGTGAAGTCCGGTCTGACCCGGGCCGCCCGCTCGATGAAGAGCGCCACCGCCGCGTAGTGGGCGAGCGCCGCCACAGGCGGCAGGTGCGTCATGTCCGGCAGCGCCAGCGGCGAGACGGGGAACTCCTGCTCGCCGGAAAGCCGCAGCGCGGCGCGGCTCGTCACCAGCGCCCTCAGCCCGGGATGGGCGCGCAGGAGATCCGCCACCAGCGGCGCCGCGCTCGGCAGGTGCTCGAGGTTGTCGAGCACCAGCAGGGCCTCCTTGCCTCGCAGGAAGTCGGCGAGGCTCTCTTGCAGCGGGCGGCCTTCCGCCTCCCGCACGCCCAGCGCCTGCGCGATGGCTGAGCTGACGGTCTCCGGGTCTGCGACAGGCGCAAGCGCCACGAAGAACGCGCCGTCCCGGAACTCGTGGAGCAGTTCCGCGGCCACGCCGATGCCCAGCCGGGTCTTCCCGGTGCCACCGGGGCCCGTCAGGGTGACGAGGCGGGTGTCCTCCCGTCGCAGGAGATCCCGCACCGCCTGGATCTCGCGCTCACGTCCGATGAGCCGCGTCGGGGGGATCGGGATGTTGTTGGGCCGGGTGTCCAGTGAGTGGAGCGGCGCGAAGTCGGCGGGCAGGCCGGCGATGACGAGTTGGAAGAGGTGCTCCGGCCGGGCGAGATCTTTGAGGCGGTGCTCGCTCAGGTCGCGCAGGGTCACGCCGGCCGGCAGGTCGGGCTCGACGAGCTTGGTCGTCAGCTCGGAGAGCACCACCTGACCCCCGTGGGCCGCGTCGCAGATCCGGGCCCCCCGGTGGACGTCCAACCCCGCATAGCCCTCAGGGGTGCGTGTCGGTTCGCCCGTGTGTAGGCCCATGCGGACGCGCAGCGTGACGCCCGGGGGCCAGGGGTGCACGGCCAGAGCCCGTTGAGCCGCGACCACCGCGGCCACGGCCTGCCTGGCGCGCGGGAAGGCCGCGAAGAACGAGTCCCCGCGGCTGTCCACCTCGTGACCCCCATGCGCCGCGCACGCGGCCCGCAGCAGCTCGCGATGCGCCGCCAGCACGCCGGGGAAGCGGTCGCCTAGCTGGTGGAGTAGCCGGGTGCTGCCCTCGATGTCGGTGAAGAGCAGGGTGACGGTCCCGGTCGGCAGATCGGGCATGGCGGTCTTCGGGCTGCCTCAGATGCCAGTGACAGCATAGCCACCCGCCCCCATGCCGGCAAGATGGCCGTGGGCGCTATCGCTCCCGCTCGGCGGATTCGTCCGTCGAGACCCGTCCCGGGGGTTCCCGAGCCGCCGCGCAGCCTCCGTGTCGTCGGTTGCGAGCGCCTGCCGGCCTCGCCCACGCTGAACTGGCCGGGCGTCTACTGCTGGGCGCCGTAGAGGCGCCAGACGCCGTTTTCGCGGCGCGCCACCTCGGGCTCGCGCTCCCACCAGAAGAGCGTCATCCACTGGCCCACGAACGGGAGCCGCCCCCATGCCTCCCCCGTCGAGTAGATCCACGCGTGCTCGCCCCGGAGCCGCACCTCGTCGATCCGGACCCGGACCCGCGTCGCGTCGTAGAGCTGGAACATCACCGTGAGCTGGCTGCGGATGGCGGCCTTGGTCAGGGGGCCGCTCCGGTACTCCTCGGACACGTGGGCGAGGACGCCGGGGAGATCCCGCGCCTCGAAGCGCTGGATGGCGCGGCCGAGGGTCGCACGAAGCTCCTCGATCACCCTGGCCGGCGCGGGGACGCCGGGGAGGCTCGAGGGGCCCGGGGCCGGCTGGGCGAGGGCGAGGCCGGGGGCCGACGCGGGGGCTCCCGCGGCGCCGAGCCCCGCGGCGATCAGGCCGAGCCCGCCCGCCAGGCTGAGGGCGTGTCTCGCCCTCACCGGCCCCGGTCGTTCATCGC
>CAZDYT010000118.1:0-9200 GCA_964509395.1 uncultured bacterium | reverse complement strand
CCGATCACGATGATGCGCATCGGGCACGCTCCGTCGGTCGCTCAGGGTTCGGGCGCGGCTTCCTGGTACTCGGGACAGCGCGCGGCGTAGGTTGGCACGATCCGGCGCCGGATCCAGGGGCAGAAGAACTCGGCCGTCAGGCTTCGCCCCGCGGCACGGTCGGGCGCTGACTCCTCGAGGTCTGCGGGGGCCTCGGGGTAGTGGACGCAGTCGAAGCAGAAGGGGCCGGCCGGTTCGCGGAGATCCACGCCGCCTATCCCTGGTCGTTCATCCGGTTGCGGTGCCCGTTCGTCTCGTCACGAGACCTCGTCCGTCTGGTCACGGCGTCTTCGGCCGGGGTGGAGAGCATCTGCCGCCGCTCGCCGGCCAGGGAATGAGACATGCGAGACCCTCGGGGCCGGGCGATCGGAGTGCTTGAGCAAAGGTAACAGACACGGCGCACGCTTGGCAAGGCGCCCAGGCTCGGAGACACGCTTCCGCCCGATGCTAGAATCGGTCTTGATGCGCGGGTGGCCGGGTCTGGGTCGTCGGCTCGCAGCGTTCGGCGACGGCGTCATCCGATGGGCGCGGATGCCGCCACCCGAATGGCCGGGTCGCCGCCGGTTCGTGATCATCCAGATCGACGGGCTCTCTCACGCGGCGTTGTTGCGCGCCCTCGCCCACGGTCGGATGCCCGTGATCGCGCGCCTGCTCCGCCGCGGCGATCTCAGGCTTGCTCGCGTCCCGGTCGGGCTCCCGACGTCCACGCCGGCGTTCCAGGCGGGCATCATGTATGGCGGACCCGTGGACATCCCCGCTTTCGAGTTCCTCGACAAGCGGACGGGCGAATATCTCTGGTTCCCGCGGCCCTGGGTGGCCGCCCGGGTCGAGGCGGCGCACGCCGCGGGGCGGCGCGGGATCATGCAGGGCGGCCGCACCTACGGGTGCATCTTCGGCGGCGGCGCCGCGGACACGGTCCTGACCTTCGCTCACCTGCTGCGCCCCTCGCCGCTGTGGGGGCACATCGGGTTTCGGGCCCGGGTGTTCCCGTTCCTGCTCCTTGGCTGGGTGACCCTCAAGATGTCCGCCGTGACGGTCCTCGAGGCTCTGCGCTGGCTCGGTGGGGCCCTGCGGAGCTTCTCCCTCGGCCGGAGCGTGGCCTCGCCCAAGCGGCTCCTGATCCGCCTCGTGATCAGCGGGTGGTTGCGCGAGCTGTTCACGCTGAGCGTCACAGCCGACATCTACGCGGGAGTCCCGGCGCTCTACGTCAACTTTGTGGACTACGACGTGCCCGCTCACGCCCTCGGGCCGCGGCATCGCGCCGCCCTGCGCGCGCTCCGCTACGTCGACGCGAGCATCCGCGACATCTGGCGCGTGGTCCGCCGCGTCCCCGAGCTGGCCTATGACCTCTTCATCCTCTCCGATCATGGACAGACGCCGTCCCTGCCGTTCGAGGCGGTCGCCGGGCCTGTCCCCGTCGCGGAGGCCGTGCTGGCTACTTTTCGGCCTGGGTCCGATTCTCTGGTATCGTCTCGCGGCGCCTTCCACGAAGCGGTGCATCCCGCGGCCCCGCCGCGCTGGCCGCTCGCGGCGGTGTGGCAGCAGCACCTCGCCTACCTCGAGCCGCGCACTCGCGAACGGAACGCCGTCTGGGCCGGCAGCCTCTGCGTGGTGCCGGCGGGACCCAACCTGAACATTTACCTGACGGATATCCGGGGCCACGCGACCGTCGAGGTGATCGAGGCCCGCTACTCCGGGGCACTCGACCGGCTCAGCCGGCATCCGGGCATCGGCTTCCTGCTGGCGCGCGGTGCGCAGGGAGCGGTGTGTTACTATCGAGGACGTGCGCTACCGATCCCGCCACCGCTTGGACCGACCGGGTGCCCGCTCTTCGACCGGTCGGACAGGGCGCTGGTGGTGCAGGGGCTCGAGGCTCTCCTCGCCATGCCGAGCGCTGGCGACGTCGTGGTGTACGGCCACTACACGCCGCACGGATGCGTGAACTTTCTCGGCGAGCGCGGGAGTCATGCGGGGCCGACCGAGGCCGAGCTGTACGGGTTCGTGATGGCTCTGCCGCACGTAGAGTTCGATTTCGGGGCCGTCACCGGGCCGACCGAGCTCTACCGGCTCTTCATCAGTTACCAAGACGAGTCGGAGACGCGCGGGAGGATGAATGGCGCCCGTGATGCGGATACGCGTGATGACGTACAACATCCACCGGGCCCGCGGACTCGACGGGCAGCAACGGCTCGCCCGCATCATCGACGTGCTGGCGGAAGTGGATGCTGACATCGTCGCGCTGCAGGAGGTGCTCGCGCCCCAGGACGCCGAGCTCGCGGCCGCGACCAGGATGAGCGTGGTTTTCGGTCCGACGCGGCTGCTCCCGCAAGGGCTCTACGGCAATCTCTGCTTGACGCGGCTCCCGCTCGTCGCGCACCAGAGCTACAGCCTCACCTGCCACCCTTTCGAGCCCCGTGGCTGCTTGCGCGCCGACGTGGACCACGGCGCCGGGCGGCTCCACATCTTCAACGTCCACCTCGGCCTCCGCTACCACGAGCGCATCCGGCAGGTCCGCATGCTGGCCCGGATCCTGGATCGGAACCGACTCGCGGGCCCGCGCCTTCTGCTGGGGGACTTCAACGAGTGGTTTGATGGGCACGCCTCGCGTCTGCTCCGGGCCGAGTTCGGCCACCCCTGTGGCCGGCGCCGGAGCGCCCGGACGCACCCCAGCCTGCTCCCCGTCTTCCCGCTCGACCGGATCTATCACGACCCTGCGGTGCGCGTCGAGCAGGTGGCGGTGCATCGGAGCGGACTCGCCCGGGTGGCGTCGGATCACCTCCCAACCTACGCCGATCTGCGGCTCGATCTGCCATACTAGGAGCGATCGACTAGGCGGACTGAACGTGGCGCACGGGCTCGAGCTGCGTCCCGATCGCTTGCGCTTCTGCCCGCTCTGCGGCTCGGCACTGGTCCGGCGCGTCGTCCCCCCGGATGGCCGAGAGCACCCGGTCTGCTCGGCGTGCGGCTTCGTCTTCTACCTTCCACCCAAGGTCGTGGCCGGGACGCTCCCGGTGCAGAGCAGCCGGATCCTCTTGACGCGCCGGGCGATCGATCCCGCGCGGGGGCTCTGGACGTTCCCCGGCGGCTACGTGGACTGGGGGGAGGACGTCCGCGAGGGAGCGCGGCGGGAGACCCTCGAAGAGGTGGGGCTCTCCGTTCGCCTCGACGGGCTCTTCGGCCTGTACTCGTATCCCGGGTCGGCCGTGGTCGTCGTCGTGTTCCTGGCTTCCGTTCCGGATGGCGCCGAGCCGGTGCCGAGCCCGGCCGAGGTGCTCGAAGCCGCCTACTTCGCGCCCGAGGACATCCCGTGGGAGGCGCTGGCGTTCGCGAGTACGCGCGAGGCGCTCCAGGATTGGGTGACGGGCACCCCGGTCGGCCGGGATCGGGTATCATAGGGGGGAGGGGGGACTGCCGGGTCCGACGGACTCGCGCGGGAGGCGCGCCATGAAGGCCATGAAGAAGGTCAGCGTTGTCGTCCTGGTCGCGCTCTTGTTGATCCCGGTCCTCGCGGTGCCGGCCGCCGCCGGCCATGGCTTCCATGGGCATGGATTTCGCGGCCATCGGTTCCATGGCCATGGCGGCTTCTTCTTCGGCCTGGCCGTCGGGACCGTCCTGACCGCCCCCTGGTGGTACCGGCCCGTGTATCCCTATCCGGTCTACACGTACCCTGCGTACACGTACCCGACGTACACGTACCCGACGTACACGTACCCGACGTACACGTACCCTGCGTACACGTATCCGACGTACACGTATCCGACGTACACGTATCCGACCTATCCGTCGCCGGGTTACACGCCCCCGGTCTCCACGCCGACCTACCCCACGCCGCAGCCGACCTCGCCCGCGCCGCAGAGCGGAACCCCGCAGTCTCAGGGTGCTCCCCAAGTCTCGAGCCAGAACTGCGAGACCGTGTGGGTCGAGGGGCACTACGAGACGCGGGTGATGGCGAACGGCCAGCGCGTTACCGCCTGGGTGCCTGCGCACAGCGAGCAGGTCTGCCGGTAGCCCGCGCCGGCGCAGGCCCCTTGTCCGCGGCGCGGGTGATGCCTCGATAGAGCCCGAGAGGGCTCTCTGTCAGGTTCCCGGGTAGCCTCGCGCGCATGAGGAACGGGTGCTGGAGCCGGCGCGCGCCTGGCGCCCGTGCCTCCGACGCCAGTGCCCGCTGGGTCGTCCTGGGGGCGTCATTTGTCTCCCTCGTCCTGGTTCAGGGCGCGACCTTCACCTTCCCGGTCTTCCTCGTCCCGCTGACCGCGGAGTTCGGGGGCCTTCGGGGGGTTGCCGCCGCTGCCTTCTCGCTCCACAACCTCGTCGTCGGCATCACGGCCACCGTCGTCGACCCGCTGATGGGCCGGTTCGGGGAGCGCCGCGTCTTTGCCGTGGGCGCGGTGGTCCTCGGCGCGGGGCTCGCGCTGAGCGGGACAGCGGGCTCGCCGCTGGGCCTCATGCTCTGGTTCAGCATCGTCGGCGGCGCCGGCGCCGGGGTGCTGGGGAGCGTCGCGCAGACCGTGCTGCTGAGCCGGTGGTTCCCGACGGCCAGAGGCACCGTCGTGGGACTTGCCCTGTCGGGGATGGGTATCGGGATTTTCATCTTCGCGCCCCTCTCCGCCTTCCTCATCGAGCATCTCGGCTGGCGCTGGGCGTTCGCGGCCCTCGGCGGGGGAACGGGGCTCCTCCTCCTGCCGACGAATGCGCTCGCCCCGCTCACCCCGCCGGCGGCCTCGCTCGCCGGTGAGACGGGCAGGAGAGGCGAGCCTCGCCTCGGGACGGTCCTTTCCACGCTTCGCTTCTGGTGCTTTGCGGCGGCCTTCTTCTTCACGCCGGTCGCGAACTTCATGGTGACGACCCACCAGGTGGCGCACATGATCGAGGCGGGCGTCGAACCGAGGTGGGCGGCTGCCGCCTTCGGGCTGATGGGGCTCCTCTCGGCGCTCGGGCGCGCATGCTTCGGCGCGCTGTCCGATCGTCTGGGACGGGTGCCCACGGCGCTCGGGAGCTATACGGCGACGGCCCTCGGCACGCTGGCGCTGATGCTCATGGCCCCGGGATCGCCGATCTGGCTTCTCTGGGCGTTCGTCGGGCTCTTCGGCCTGACGCTCGGTGCCCGAGGCCCGATCGTCGCGGCACTCGTGGTGGATCTCTACGGGGGGCGGAGCTACGGGGCGGTGCTCGGCCTCATCACGCTCGGGAATCGTCTGGGCTCGGCGGTGGGGCCGTGGCTCGGCGGGGTGATCTACGACGTGACGGGGAGCTATCGGAGCGCGTTCGGGGTCTCCATTGCGTCCATCACGGTCGCCGCGCTTGCGCTCGCGGCGGCCGGCCGGGGGTTGCCCCGGGAGGTCTGACCCACCGCGGCCGTCTCGCCCTGCGTCCAGCCCCCGGGGCCCGCTTCAGCGAGCGGTGACTCTGTTTCGACCGGCGCGCTTCGCGCGGCGGAGCGCCTCGTCGGCTGCTCTCAGGAGCTCCTCGGCGACCGCGGCGTCGTCGGGCAAGGAGGCCACGCCCAGGCTGGCCGTCAGCTTCCCGTGCCCGAAGGTGTGTTCCGCGATCACCTCCCTGATCCGCCGCGCGTACGCGAGGGCGCCTCCTTTCGGGGTATTCACCAGGAGGGCGGCGAACTCGTCACCGCCGAAGCGGCTGACTACCGTGAAGCTCCGGGAATGCTTCAGCAGGAGCCGAGCGACGTCTTTGAGCACCTCGTCCCCCGCGTTGGTGCCCAGCAGGTCGTTGATCGCCTTGAAGCGGTCCAGGTTGACGAGGACGAGCGAGACGGGCTCGCTGGATCGGGCGTAGCGCTGGCATTCCTCGTGGAGCCGCGCCAAGAGATAGCGGCGGTTGTAGCCCTCGGTGAGCCCGTCTTTGAGCGCGAGCGTCTCGAGGCGGGTGTTGCGGATCGCCGTGGCCGCCTGGAGTGCCAGCGAGCGGACGAGATTCTCGTAGTGGGAGTCGAACGGGACGACGCGGCGGTGCTTGTCCAGCGCGTTGATGAGCTGAAGCACGCCGAGAATCTTCCCGGAGGGATCTTGGAGGGGAACGACCAGGACCGACTGAGTGCGGTAATCGCACCGCGCGTCGACCTGAGGGTTGAAGCCGTAGGGTCGGTCCGGGGGAATCATGTGCGGGTCGTGGAGATTGAGGATGTCGCCGGTCAGGGCGACGTGGCCCGCCAGGCTCGGCTCGTTGAGCCGCAGCGGCTCCGCCTGGAGGCAGCGCCGCATCTCCTCCTCGCCGAGCCGCAGTGTGAGGAGGTCGTTCTGGACCACCGCGAAGTGGAGGGTGTCGCCTTCGAGGAGATAGAGCGTTCCCGCCTCGGCGCGCGTGAATCGACGGGCCTCCGTGAGGATGCGGTCGAGGAGGATGCCGAGATCGGTCTCGCGGCTGAGCGCGAGGCCGATCTGGACGAGCTCGTGGTAGGCCTGGGTCAGATCGACGGATCGCGGCATGAGGCCGTCCAACTGCAAGGCAAGTGCCAGAAATCGGCCGCAAGCGCGCGCAGCCACTGTGAAAAGGCGAGAATTCTGGCAGGACGAGGGCTGGGTCCGGCCCGTGCTGACCGGATTCCATCCACCGGATTCCATTCAGTGCGGCGATTTTCTTACCGCCGCCGCCCGCTTACCGTCCCGGCTCCCCGGGGATCGAAGCCCCCGAGGGCGGGGGAAGGTACGGCCGGGGAGTGCCGCCTGTGCCACTCTGACCGGCGGGGCCCCGGTGATGCCCCCTGCGTGTGGGTCAGACTTCGCTGGCTAAAGCGAGGGCCGCGTCGAGCAGGACGTTGGCCCCGTGCTCGATGTCGTCGAAGTGGGTGGCCTCCTCTTCACAGTGGCTCTTCCCGGCGATCGAGGGGACGAAGACCATCCCGGTCGGACAGATCCCCGCCATGTGCTGGGCATCGTGACCAGCGCCGGAGAGCATGCGGCGGTACCCCGCACCGAGCCGTTTTGCGGCGGCTTCGATGGCATCGACGATCTCCGGGGCGAACCGCGTCACCGGGACCCGCATGAGCGGCTCGTACTCGACCCGCACCCCCTCGGCCGCGGCGGCGTCTCCCACGGCGACCTTCAGGTCGGCGACCGCGCGGTCGAGGTCGGCGTCGTTCGGTGCCCGGAGGTCCGTGGTGAGCACGACTTTGCCGGGGATGGCATTGACGATGTTCGGGTGGACGTCGAGCCAGCCCACCGTGCCGACGATGTCGTGGCCGATTTCGAGCGGGATGTGCCGGGCCGCCTTGACCACGTCCGCGGCGGCCACGAGGGCGTCATGGCGCACCCGCATGGGGGTCGGCCCGGCATGGTCCTGCGATCCGTAAAACGTGACGCGCCCCCACGCGATCCCGACGATCCCCTCCACGACCCCGACCGGGAGCCCGGCTTCTTCGAGGAACGGCCCCTGCTCGATGTGGAGCTCAAGGTACGCGCGCATGGGGCGGGGGACGCAGGGATCGCCGCCCAGGTAACCGATGCGCTCGAGCTCGTCCACCAAGCGGATGCCGTGACGGTCGCGCTTGTTGTACGCATCCTCGAGCGAGACCTTGCCAGTCAGGACCGCTGACCCGAGCATCGCCGGCTGGAACCGCGCGCCTTCCTCGTTGGTGAAGATGGCGAGCTCGATCGGATGGCGGGTCCGGACGTTTGCCGCGTTCACGGCCCGGATCGCTTCGAGCGCGCAGATGACGCCGAGCGCCCCGTCGAAGCGTCCCCCGGTCGGCACCGAGTCGACATGGGAGCCCATGACGACTGGCGGCAGCTCCTCGCCGCCGGGCGCGGCCGGCCGGCGGCCGAAGATGTTGCCCATGCGATCCACGCGGACCGTGCAGCCGGCTTCCTCGAGCCAGGCGACCATGCGGTCGCGGATCAGCCTGTCCTCGTCGGAGAGGGCGAGGCGCGTGAGGCCGCCCCCCGCGGTCGCACCGATCCGCGCTTGCTCCTGAAAGGTCGCTTCCAGCCGAGCCCGGTTGATGCGAATCATGGATTCCCCCTGATTCACGGTTCTGCGAAGTCCTAGCCCGCCTGATTCATGAACGCCGCGGCACGGGCGGGTCCTGCCGCGGCGAACAGCCCACCAGGCGTCCTCGCGGCGAAGAACGAGCCGGCCCTGAGGCCGTCCGGAGCGGTGCGCGTGAAACACCCCTGGCGGTGTATCACGCCGCTGCGGGCGCCGTCGGGTACCCGCTTGCGGGTGCCCGTTCGCCGCGTCACCCGCCCGTCCATCATGCCCTTCGCGAATTATCCGCGCTAGAGATCCTACGACACCACCGACCGGCTCCTTCGGGGGTGGATACCCGCCGCCGAAGGCCGTGGGTGGGCTCGACACGGCCGCCCCAGCGCGGAAGGAGCCCGGAGATGACTCGCACAGTGTCGTCGTTTGCCCGCCGCGTTCGCGCCGACCAGAGCGACGATCTCGCCCGGCTGGATGGCGAACGAGACGCCGTGGAGTGTTTGGGGGTCGCCATAGAGGGCGTCGACGTTCTCGAAGCGCAGCATCGCGCGGTCTTCGGCCGGTGCCCGGGCCACCGGCCTCCGCTCGCGGCTCGCCTCCGCGGTCATGGGCGGCGGAGCAACTTCCGTTCCGCCTCCTCGAGGCGATTCCAGAATTCGCGCAGCATCGGACACGTCGGCCAGGCCGCTCGGACGGCCTCGTAGACCCGGCGATAGAAGGCGAGCTTCTGGAGCGGCGGGGCGTTGAACCGCTCCCACAGGCTGTCCCCCTCCGTCGAGTGGGTAGTAATCATCGAGATGAGGTTCGCGATCTTGTCGGCGCTCGCGACGAGGAGCGAGCCCCGTGGCGCCCGTTCGAGCTGGCGGAGGTAGCGCGTCTTCCGCGTCTCCCAGGAGAGCCCCGGGAGGTCGGGTTCGGTCACGTCCTTCACCATGCCGAGCACCTTCGGGCCGAACTCCCGCTCGATCACCACCTCGCCGAGCTGGGTGTCCTCCAGGGCGTCGTGGAGCAGCCCGGCGATGATCGTGTCCTCGTCGTCGGTGTAACGGGAGAGGATGAGCGCCACCGTCACGGGGTGCACGATGTACGGTAGCTGCCGGTCGCCCTTCCGCATCTGGCCCTGGTGGGCGTCGACAGCGGCGGCGATGGCACGCTCGGTCCGGCCGGAGAAGATCGCCATCTGCTTCGGAGGGGGACTACCGCACCCCTCCGATTCCTTCCACTGG
>CAZDYT010000117.1:4344-9239 GCA_964509395.1 uncultured bacterium | reverse complement strand
CGGGGAGGCGCCTCACCGTCGACGGCATCCCCATCGCCTTCGGGGCGTGAAGGCGGGGTGAGCCAGGGGTTCCGCCTTCGGGAGCTGGACTCAGGAAGAGATCGCGCACCGCGAGGTCGTCGGGGCGGTTCCGGGAGTCGGGAAGCGGCATGGGAAACCTCCGCATCGAGCCGCGGGCCGACGGCTCGCTCGTGCTCACCCACGCGGGCGGCGCCCGCTGGGGGGTCGCGCTCGCGTGGATCGGCGCCGGCCTCGTGCTCCTCGTCGCGCTCGTGAGGGGCGAGGTGACGGTGCTCGGGGGCGTCGTGCTCGTGCCGCTGGTGCTCATCGCCATCCTGGCCGGCCTCGGCACCGCCCGGCACCGGGACTGGGCCCTCTTCGACCGGCAAGCCCGGGAGATCGTCTTCCGGCGCGGCCTCACCTCGATCTTTCGGCCGGTGAGCGCCGTGCCGTTCGACGAGGTGGAAGCCATCCGGGTGGAGGCCGCCGAGGCCGACGCCGGGACGTTCCGCATCGAGCTCGTCCGGGCCGGGGACGCCGCCTGGCCCATCGACCAGAGCCCCGATGCGGCGTATGTGGCCCGCCTCGTCACGGCGCTGCACGACGTCGGCGGCTGGCCGGTCCTGCGCGCCGGCGCCCGTCAGCGCCCGCCGTACCGGATCACGACCGCCGACTCGCGCCCTTGAGCCCGCGACTGTCGCGCCTGCTCGTCCTGGCGGGGCCGATCCTCGTCGCCGCTGCGCCGGCCGGCAGCTCCGCACGCGGCCGCGCGGACGCCCCAGACGGACGGCGAGCGCGCGGCGTGGTAGTATGGGGCCCTCGATCGCGAGGGACGTCGAGCCATCGCCTGCCGGAGAATCCATGGATCTCGCCAGCGTCGCCGTCGAGACCGGGCCCCTCGCCCCCGTCACGTGTCGCCGTCGCGAGGTTCTCGACGCCCCGGGGGGCGGGCTGTAGCCGTGCAGCGCGCCGACCGGCTGAAGGGGTACTACGACCGGCGACGCGAGACGATGGGGCTCCGCGCCCGCCGCCGCTACCAGGAGACGTGGCTCAAGGCGCTCGTCGCCTCCGCGTGGCGCAGAGCCCCGGGCGTCCGGCGCCGGATGGCGTCGGCCGGGCTCGAGCCGCCGGACATCCGCACGCTCGAAGACCTCGACCGGTTGCCCGTGATCGAGAAGGCGGCGATGCCCGATCTCCAGCGCGCCGACCCGCCGTTCGGCGGCTTCTGCACGGCGCGGCCGTCGGCCCTCCACTGGATCTTCATCTCTCCGGGGCCGATCCACGAGCCGTTCGAGCGGCGCGAGCGAAGCCCGTGGCGGACCGAGGTGTCGGCCTTCGCCGGCGGCTTCCGGCCCGGCGACGTGGTGGTGAACACGTTCCTCTACCACCTGACGCCGGCGGCGCACCTCATCGACCGCGGGCTCGCGCTGCTCGGCTGTACCATCGTGCCCACCGGGCCGGGGAACACCGAGCTCCAGGTGAAGGCGATCCTCGACCTCCGCGCCACCGGGTACGTCGGCACGCCGTCGTTCCTGATGACGATCCTCAAGCACGCGGCCGAGCGGGGGCTCGGGCGGCTCGGGCTCGAGGTCGCCCACGTCGGCGCCGAGGCGCTCCCCGAGTCGCTCCGCCGAAGCTTCGAGGACGAGTACGGGATCCTGACGCGTCAGTCGTTCGGGACCGCCGACCTCGGAATCGTGGCCTACGAGTGTCGCGAGGCGTCGGGGATGCACGTCATGGAGGACGTGATCTTCCAGATCTGCAACCCCCAGACCGGCGCGCCGCTCCCGGCCGGCCAGGTGGGCGAGGTCGTCTGCACCGTGAACCACAAGACCTACCCGATGATCCGGTTCGGGACCGGGGACCTCTCGGTCCTGACGGACGCGCCGTGCCCTTGCGGCCGGACGTCTCCCCGCATGCTCGGCTGGCGGGGGCGGGCTGATGAGGTGACGAAGGTCCGCGGGATGTTCATCCATCCCCGGCAGGCGGACGAGACGGTGGCGCGGTTTCCCGCCGTGACGCGCTATCAGGTGGTGGTCACGCGTCAAGACCACCAGGACGTGCTGACGTTCAACGTCGAGCTGGGGCAGGGCGGCGACGCCCACCAGATCCAAGCGGGGCTGGTGGGGGCCGTCCGTGAGGTCATGAAGCTGCGGGCCGAGGTTCGCGTCCTCCCGCCGGGCACGATCCCCGAGCGCGCCAAGAAGATCGAGGATCAGCGCAAGTGGGACTGACGCGGCTCCCCGCAGGGCCCACCGGGTCGGATGGCCGGAGTCTCGGGCTCCGGGCTGGCCGGCGGGAGCGCGTTCGCCCCGTGTCGAGGACGCCGGCGCGCCGATCGGGATCGTCGCGCCGACCCCACGCGGGGAGGAGGCGACCATGAGCGAACCCCTGCGCTTCTCCGGCGTCATGCCGGCCAACATCCTTCCCTTCAAGGCCGATCTGTCGATCGACGAGGCCGCGTACCGAACGCATCTCCGCTGGCTCGCCGGCACCCCGGGCGTCACGGGGATCGTGGCCAACGGGCACGCGGCCGAGGTGTCCTCCCTGAGTCGGGAGGAGCGCAAGCGCGCGCTCGCGATCGCCCTGGACGAGGTCGGGGGACGGTGCCCGGTGGTAGCCGGCGTCTATTCGGACGGCACCGTGGAGGCGGTCGAGCTGGCCCACGACGCGAAGGCGGCCGGCGCCGCCGGGGCGCTGGTCTTCCCGCCGACCCTGTTCATGTGGGGGGCCCAGCTCAAGCCCGACATGGTGATCCGGCACTTCAGCGAGATCGCGGCTCGGGCCGACCTGCCCATCATCGTGTTCGAGTACCCGCCGGCCTCCGGCATCGGGTATGCGCCCGAGACCTTGGCCCGGCTCGCGGAGATCCCGCAGGTCGTGGCGGTGAAGGACTGGTCGAACGACATCGTCGCGTTCGAGCGGAACCTGCGGGCGCTCAGGGCCACGGGCCGGCCCGTGGCGATCTTGTCCTCGTTCACCATGTCGCTCATGGCGACGTTCCTCCTCGGCGCGGATGGGGCGATCTCCGGGATGGGAAGCGTCACCGCCGATCTCCACGTGGAGCTCTTCGAGGCCTGCCAGAAGGGCGACCTGGACGCCGCGCGGCGCGTGAACGACCAGCTGGACCCGCTCGTCCGCGTCTTCTACGCGCCGCCCTTCGTGGACATGCACAACCGGATGAAGGAGGCCCTCGTCCTGCTGGGGCGGATTCCCGCGGCTTATGTGCGGCCACCCCTGACGCCGGTGAGCGACGCGGAGCGGGACGCGATTCGGCCGGCGCTCGCAGCCGCCGGTCTCGGCCGGGGGGTGCGGTGAGGGGACTCGGGGCCGAGGCAGCCTAGTGCCGTGGCCGATCCCCGTCGCATCGATCATCTCGGCCGGGACGCGCACGGCCTGCGGCCGCGCGGCCGTCCCGGCCTCTGGGCGTCCTCGGTCGTCGCCGAGCCTCAACGTACAGGGAGTACGCCTCGGCTCAGCTCCTCCCTGCGTCCTAGGGCTGCTCGGGTCTCGGCCACGGCGCGAGAGTCCCATGGCCAACCCTGACGCGTTCGTGCAGACTGTGGGCGAACAAGCGTCCTAGCGAGGCCTCTTCGGAGCACCGTGGTGTTTCGCTCGCTCGATCGACGGCTGGTGCTCGCCCTGATGCTCGAGGCGCGCAACCGCGTGGGCGCGCGGCTCGGCGTCCGGGGGAAACTGGTCGTCCTCAGCGTGGCCATCCTGCTGGTCGTCTCGTTCGGCTTCACGGCCCTGAGCCTCGCGCTCTTCCAGGGATGGGTCGGAGAGACCCTGAGGGACCGCGCGATCGTCTTCGCGCGAGAGATCGCGGCGACGATCAAGGATCGCCGCGAGCTCGAGAGCAGCCGGCTGCTCCATGAGCAGGTCCAGCGCATCCTGGAGATCCGCCCGAACGTGCTTCAGCTCGACATTCTCACCTTCGAGCCCGACGGGACGAAGGTCGTGGCCACCAGTCATCCCGAGGGCCGGCTGCCGTTCACGCGGCGGGAGACGCAGCAGGTCCGGAGCGGGCGGCTGATCACCCGGCACATCCGGGACGAGCGGGGCCGGTACTGGGAGGTCATGGCGCCCGTGCAGCTCGAAGGCCAGGTGGCGGGCGCGGTGGCGGCCAGGTTTTCGGTCGACCGGGCGGATCGGCTGGCGGCCCGGATCCGCACGTGGGCGTTCACCCTGACCGCCGTCTCCGTCGTCGTGATGGGGACGCTCATGGGCCTCGCGGTCCACTTCGTGGTCGATCGCCCCTTGCGGCGCTTCATGGAGGCGATCGCTCGCGTTCGGGAGGGCCGGGAGGCGGTCAGGGTGCGGCTCGGGGCCGCGGGCGAGTTCGGGGTCCTCGCGAGCCACTTCAACGAGATGCTGGCCCGGGTCAACCGGTTCAACGAAGAGCTCGAGACTCGCGTGAAGGAGGCCACCGAGGAGCTGGACCATCGCTACCGGGAGGTCCACCGCCTGAACGAGCTCCTCTTCGAGACGCAGCGGCGGCTCAGCCACGCCGAGCGTCTGGCCCTCTCGGGACGGCTCATGGCCGAGGTGGCGCACGAGGTCGGGACCCCGCTCCACTCGGTCGCCGGGCACCTGGAGCTGCTCCGCAAAGACCTGCCGTCGGATCTCCTCACGGAGGACGGAGCGCGCCGGTTCGCCATCATCGAGACGCAGGTGGCGCGGATGATCGAGATCATCACCCAGCTCCTGGACCTGAGCCGCCGGGCGGCGGGACGGCCGGGTCCCGTCGGCGTGAACCGGCTGGTCCGGGACATGGCCGAGCTCGTGCGCCCGAGTCTCTCGGCGCGCGGCGTGACCCTCGACGTGGCCACCGATGCAGACCGGCCGACCGGCAGAGCGTCGTGGAGCGAGAGCGCGCAGGTGCTACTGAAGAC
>CAZDYT010000117.1:0-4334 GCA_964509395.1 uncultured bacterium | reverse complement strand
CGGCGCGCGGCGTGACCCTCGTCGCCGCCACCCGGCCGGAGCTGCCGCCGGTCCAGGGGTACCCGAGCGAGCTCCAGCAGGTGATCCTGAACCTCCTGACCAACGCGCTCGACGTGACCCCGGCGGGAGGGCGCATCGAGGTCACGACCCGGGCGGTTCCCGACCGGGAGGAAGTGGAGATCGCGGTCAGCGACACGGGTCGGGGCATTCCGGCGGCTCACCGAAAGCAGATCTTCGAGCCGTTCTTCTCGACCAAGGAGCCCGGCCAGGGGACGGGTCTCGGCCTGTTCATCTCCGCCCAGATCGTCCGCGACCACCGCGGGCGCCTCGACGTGGAGAGCGATGAAGACCGGGGCAGCACGTTTCGCGTCGTCCTGCCGGTCGGCGAGGGTCCGGGATGACCGTGTCTCCGACCCTGCTCGTCGCCGACGACGACCCCGTGGCGCGGGATCTCCTCGTGGAGGTGTTGGCGCAGGAGGGGTACTGCGTGCGCGCCGCCTCCTGCGGAGAGGAATGCGTGCGGCTGGTCGAGGCCGAGCCGTTTGACCTGGCCCTCGTGGACCTCCGGATGCCGGATCTCGACGGGCTCGAGGTCCTCAAGCGGGTCGCCTCGATTCAGCCCGGGCTCCCCGTCCTGATCCTGACCGCATTCGCCACCATCGAGACGGCCATCGAGACCATTCGGGCGGGTGCCCACGACTACCTGTCCAAGCCGTTCCGCATGGAAGAGATCAAGATCGTGGTGCGCCGGACGCTCCAGGCGCAGCGGCTGGCGCGGGAGCACCGGCAGTACCGGCAGGAGCTCCGGGACCGATATCGGGTCGAGAACCTCGTGGGTCAGTCTCCCCAGATGGTGGAGATCTACAAGCTGATCGCCCGGGTCGGCAACCTCGACACTACGGTCTTGATCCAGGGAGAGACCGGGACCGGGAAGGAGCTGGTCGCCCGGGCGATCCACTACGCGAGTCTGCGCGTCGACCATCCCTTCGCGGTGGTCGACTGCGCGGCGCTGCCCGAGTCGCTGTTCGAGTCTGAGTTGTTCGGTCACGAGCGGGGCGCGTTCACCGGCGCGTTCGCCGCCCGGCGCGGGTTGCTCGAGACGGCGGAAGGGGGAACCTGCTTCCTCGATGAGGTCGGGGAACTCTCACCCGCCCTCCAGGCGAAGCTGCTGCGAGCGCTCCAGGAGCGCGTGATCCGTCGCGTCGGAGGCAATGCGCCGATCTCGATCAACGTGCGGATCCTCGCGGCCACCAACCGGGATCTCAAGAAACGGGTGGAGGAAGGCGCCTTCCGGGAGGACCTCTACTTTCGGCTCAACGTGGTGACGATGACCGTCCCTCCGCTCCGGGAGCGCGCCCAGGACGTGCCGCTCCTGGCCCAGCACTTCCTCCAGAAGTACGCCGAAGCCTCCGGGAAAGCGCTGAAGGGCTTTGCGCCGGAGACACTCGCGCGGCTCGAGACCTATGACTGGCCGGGGAACGTCCGGCAGCTCGAGCACGCCGTCGAACGGGCGGTCGCGTTGTCGTCAGCGGAAGTCCTCCTCCCCGATGACCTCCCGCCCGAGCTTCGCGGCGCGACCCCTCAGGGGCCCCGCCTTCCGGGCGTGCGGATGACCCTCGGGGAGGTCAAGCAGTGGTACGTCGCCAAGGTGCTCGACGAGGTGGGCGGGAACAAAGTCCGCGGAGCCGAGATCCTGGGGATCGACCGGCGCACGCTCTACCGCATCCTCGAGCGGCAGGAAACCGAGGAGGAGGAGGCGGGCTGACGGTGACAGCCCGGAGGGGGAGGTGGTCCCTCCCCCTCCGGGAGAGAGGCTGACGCGTCCTATTCCGACACTTCGAACTGGGTCGCGATGTTCTTCCCGTCGCGCTCCTCGTACATAGCCTTCACTTTCGCCCCCGGCTTCAGGGCGTCCATGGAGAGCCCCTCGGCGACCCACACCTTGGTGCCGTCCTCGAGGACGACCACCCGGTCGCCCGGGTCGACCGACTGAATCGTACCCTCGATCTCGCCGGCCCAGGCCGCGACGGACAGGGCGAAGAGCAGTGCGAGTGTGACTCCTAGGATCTTCCGCATGTCGAACCCTCCTTGATCGTGAAGTGTGCTGCGAAACGCAGTCCAGGGAGGAGCAAGTCCGATGCCACGCCGCGGGTTGCCCGACGGTGAGGGAAATCCGCGCGTTGCGAGACGGCGGCCCGTCGGTCGACGGGTCTCCGTGTGGCGGATTGGCCGGGAGCCCGGGGCAGATTGCCTCAGCGCCACGAACTCCCTTGACGGAGGGGGGGGCCGGAATCGGAAAATAGGCCGATGACGTGCCTGGGCCTTACTGGCCAGCGCCGTTGGGAGCGTGGGGATCGGTCCCGGCCGCGATCCTGCCACCGCGTGGCGCCGACACTCCTCCTCGCCCTCCTCCTGCCGGCTTGCGCGCCGGGGCTCGCGCTCGAGCGCCCTGGCTCTCTACCTCGCGCCCCGCGTGCGGTGTTCGAGGTGGGGCGCGACACGTTCGCGTTTCCGAATCTCGTCCGCGCCGAGCACCCCGCCGAGGCCGTCCCCTTTGCCAACTACTGCATCATCATGGCCCGCGCCGCGAGCCAGTTCTTCCGGTTCGCGCGCTTCGCGCCCGAAGAGGCGCCGCTCTCGGACGCCGAGTATACCCGGCTCGCCGGGGAGGTGATGCGGATCGGACCGTCGGAGCCGCCCCGACCCCCCGAGCAACGGGTCGTGATCCCCGGGTACGCCGACCTCCAGGCCTTCTCGCGCGCCCGGGAGACGGCGATCAAGGCCGTCTTCGGCTCGAACGTGCTCAGCATGGTGCACTGGCGGACGTGGCGGGCGGCCTTCCCACTGTCCGCGGGGCACCAGACCCGGCTCGCCGGGGAGCTCCGAGGGGAATTGGACGCCGGGCGGCCGGTGCCGCTCATGATCACCAACTTCCCCGACCCGGACCTCCTCAACCACGCGGTCCTCGTTTACGACTACCGGTCGAGGGCCGGGGGTGTGGAATTTCTCGCGTACGACCCGAATGACCCCGCCAACCCTCTGAGCCTCCACTTCGACCCCGCGACCCGGGGGTTCTGGGTCGGACCGCTCCCCTACAGCCCGCCGGGACGCGTGCGGGCGTTCCGGCTCTACGCGTCCCCGTTGCTGTAGTGCATCGCGTGGCGCTCTCGTTTCCGGGGGCTGAGCCGATCGCGGTGACCGGCGGCGGCGTGGTGAGCCCGATCGGGCAGGATCTCGACGCGTTCTGGGCCGGCCTCGTCACCGGCGTGTCCGGGATCACGGAGATCGAGCGCTTTCCGGTGGCCGACCTTCGCGTCACGCGCGGGGGGGAGGTCAAGAAGCTCGGACGCCTCCCCGACCCAGGCGGGAGCGGTGACCCGGGAGGCACGGGCCGAGGGCGTCGCGTCCGGATGGACCGCGACCGTCGCCTCCCGGCGTGCCGGACGTCCCGGTTCCTCATCCACGCCGCGCGGGAGGCGCTCGCGAGTGCCGGGCTCGGCGCCCCCATTCCGGACCCCGCGCGCGTCGCCGTCGTCGTCGGCACGGCCCTCGGCGGCATCGACGACGCCGGCCGGGCCCTGCGGGGCGAGGGGGGGCTGCGGGGGCTCTGCGGGTCGCTCTACGATGGCCCGACCTGGAACCTCGCCCGCTGGCTCGGCGTCGAGGGGCCGGTGCTCACCGTCTCGACCGCGTGCGCGTCGGGCGCGACGAGCCTGGGCGTGGCGGCGGATCTCCTCCGGGCCGGGCGGGCCGACGTCGCGGTCGCCGGCGGCGTGGACATCCTCTGTCGCTTCGTCCAGCGCGGCTTCAGCGTGCTGCGCGCGCTCACGCCGGACGAGGTCCGGCCCTTCGACCGGCGACGCAACGGGATCCTCCTCGGGGAAGGGGCGGGCGTCGTCGTGCTCGAGCGCGCCGCCGACGCGGCCGCGCGTGGCCACCGGACCGCGCTCGGCGTCCTCCTGGGCCACGCGAGCACCGCCGATGGCGTTCACCTCACGGCGCCCGACCCGGAGGGGCGCGGGCTGGAGCTGGCGATTCGCGCGGCGCTGCGCGAGGCCGGGCTCGGCCCGGAGAGCGTGGAGTTCGTCAGCGCGCACGGGACAGGCACGCCCGCCAACGACCGGGTCGAGACGGAGGTCCTCAAGCGCGTGCTCGGGTCGCACGCCCGCCGCATCCCGGTCAACTCGATCAAGGCCCACCTGGGCCACACGATGGGCGCCGCCGCCACCCTCGAGGCGATCATGTGTCTTCTGGCCGGCCGGCACGGCCAGGTGCCCCCGACCCTCAACTACGAGGTGCCCGACCCGCAGTGCGACCTCGACTGGGTCCCGAAT
>CAZDYT010000116.1:0-9260 GCA_964509395.1 uncultured bacterium | reverse complement strand
CTCTACGGGTCGCTGGCCGTGGCCCTCGTGGGGTTCGGGCTGGGCTGGCGCCGGCACCGCCGGCTCGGGCCCCTGCTGCTCTTTCTCCCCGGCGCGGCCGCGATCGGGTACCCCTTCCATGAGGCGCTGGAGGTGTGGGTCCTGCAAATCCTGATCTGGCTCGGGTTCGGCCTGCTCCTGGCCGCGGCGGCGTGGGACACCTGGCTTGCCTTCCGGAGCCGTGGCCGCCGGGCCACCCCGAGCGGCGTCCAGGGCGCCTCGACGAACGTCTGTCCATGACACGGCCCGCGCCGCCAAGGTCGTTGAAGGGGTATCTGCTCCTCGGCGTGGCCTTCGTGACCTGCCCGTGCCATCTTCTCCTTGTCCTGGCGATCGCCGCCGGGACCGGGCTGGCGGGCGCCTTGAGCCGATACTTCGGGCTCGTCTTTTTCGCGCTGAGCGTGATCTTCGTAGCGTGTCTCTTCCTGGGGCTGAGGGCCCTGAAAGGGAGCGAGCCAGGCGGGACCTGACGGGAAGGCGGTCATCGTCCCGGAGCCTGGTAGCGGTCATCGATGGCCGAATCGTGGTGAGAGGCGCTCGGGCGCCGTCTGGGTCGGATGGGATCCGGTGAGGAGAGCGGCATGCCGAAGGCCTGGTGTCAGGGGTGAGGACAGGAGATCGAGATCCCGGCGGGACTCGCGAGTGGCGCCCTCTTCGATTGCCCGAACTGAGCGGGGCTGACGCTCCGGGCGAGCGAGAGGGACGGCGTCTGGACGGTGAGCGAAGTGAAGAGGGCGAGCTGTGCGGTGGGGAACGAGGTGGTCATCTTGCCCGACGATGTTCGGCCCGGGGACGTCATCGAGTGCCACGGCGCCAGGCAGCGCGTCACCTACGAGTTCGGCGCCTATGCGCTCGTGGCGCTGCCGGAGCGCGCGTGAGCGGCCATCGAGGCGGCCGGTGTGTCTCCGCGGGGCGGCAGGGCCTCTGTGGCGGGCCACGCGGAGAGTGCCTTGAGATTGAATCGCGGGCGCCCGCGGGCGACGCCCGCGCATTCGACGCCCCGGTGACGACGTGGGTGTGGACAGGCCGCGAACTGGCTTCTGGTCAGGAGGCTTCGTGAAGCTCGGAGAGTTAAGGTCGAGCGCGGTGGGCATTCTCTCGGCATCGGTCGCTTCCCTCTGCTGCCTGCTGCCGCTGGTGGTCGTCGTGCTGGGCCTGGGCAGTGGCGCCTTCATGGCGGTTACCATGCGCTATACGTACATCTTCCTTCCGGCGGGGATCCTGGGAACGGCTGCCGGCTACTACCTCTACCTCCGTGAACGGAGGCGCTGCGAGCGGCGGGGGTGCGCGATGGCCGGGGCGCGGGTCAACCTCGTCCTGCTCATCGTCTCGACGGGGATCCTGGCCATGGCCGTCGCGCTGACGGCGATGCCGGAGACGACCGCCCGCATGATCGCGTCGTGGCGCGGCGAGGCTCCCGCGGGCCACCCGACGGGCGAGCCGGCGCTGGCCGGCGCCCCGCTCGGTCCGGCGGAGCGATCGGTCCCGGCCCCGGAGCGCGGGGCGTCCGCCCCGCCCGAGAGGGCCACGCTCCACGTGGACGGCATGACCTGAGGGAGCTGACCCGAGGTGGTCAAGCGGGCCCTGGCAGGGCTCCCCGGGATCAGGCAGGTGGATGTGAGCTTGGCGGAGGCCAAGGCCTGGGTCACCTACAACCCGACCGAGGTCACCGTCGACGAGATGGTCCGGACGATCGTCCAGGCCGGATTCGAGGCGCGGGCCCTATCCGGAGGATGAGGCGCGGCGGCGGGAGGTTGTTCGCCCGCGCTCGCCGCCTCCCGAGGGTGTGCATCGATACCCACCCGGGTCGCGTCCCAACGGCCGATCGAGGCGGGTCACGGGCGGCGCGCGCGGTCCTGACCCACCATCCCAGGCAGGGAGGGCCATATGACGCTCGAGATCAAGACCGCCGCCCAGCTGGTCGATCCGGAGCCGGAGGCGCGGTGGGCGGACCGCCGGGCCGACCGGCAGGGGGACGTGCTGCAGTCCATCCTTCGACTCTTCCTCGAGCGCGAGGGCCCGGTCGCGGTCGATGAAATCCGGGCGGCGTTTCCGGACCGCCCGGGCGACGCCGTGCTGAGCGCGCTCGCCGAGCTCGACGAGAAGGACCTGATCCTCCTCCGGGAAGGACGGGTCGAGCTGGCGTACCCGTTCTCGGGCGTGCCGACCGCCTTCACGGTGATCTTGCCGAATGGCCGGGAACGGTACGCCTGCTGCGCCGTCGACGCCCTGGGGATCGCGGCGATGCTCGGCGATCGCGTCCGAATCCGGTCGCGTTGCCACCACTGTCAGGAGCCGCTCGAGTTCGCCGCCGCCGCCGGCGGGCCGGCTGCGGACGCCGCCGGGATCATGGTGTGGGTGGCGAAGCGCGGGGAGGGGGAGCGGCGGATCTCCACCTCGCTCTGAACGGCCCTGAACTTCTTCCGGTCGGAAGAGCACCTGCGAGCCTGGCGCGCGGAGCATCCTGATGGGGCGGGGGCCGGAACGGCCGTCGCCGAAGCGTTCATACTGGGCCGGCGCATCTTCGGCGACCTCCTGACGGGAGCGGCGTCACCCGGTCCCAGGAAAAGAGACGCGCGGTGATGGGCCGCGAGGCTGCGAAGACCGGAGATCGGAGGACGTGATGGCGAAGTCGATCGTCATGTACACGCAGCCCGGCTGAGCGGGCTGTCAGGCCGAGAAAGAGTTTCTTTCTCAGAGGGGCGTCTCGTTCACGGACAGGAACATCCGCGAGGACCCGGCGGCCCTCGCGGAGCTTCAGGCGCTCGGCTACCGGGCGACGCCCGTCACGGTCATCGATGGGGAGGTCGTGGTGGGCTTCGACCGGGGAAAGCTCGAGCGCCTGTTGGGACTCGGGTAGACCCGAGGATCGACCGCGTGGTATCCGAGAAGGGGGCCGACGCCCGGACGTCGGCGAGCGGCGGCGAATGACACGGCGGGCGTGTGGGGGAGCGCGGGAGGACGGGCATGGATTATGACCTGCTGGTGATCGGCGCGGGAACGGCCGGGAGCTTTGCCGCGCGCCGGGCCGTCGGCCTGGGCGCGCGGACGGCCATCGTCGAGCAGGACGGGTTCGCCGGCACCTGTCTCGGCACTGGCTGAATCCCGAAGAAGGTGCTGGTCAGCACCGTAGAGCTGGCCTGGCGGGCGCGCCGGGGGGCCGAGCTGGGCCTCAGCGGGACGGCGGGCGTGGGCCTGGACTGGGGCGCGATCATCGCTCGAAAGAACCGCCTCGTGGCGGGCTGGTCCGAGGGAAAGGACGCGAGCCTCGAGCGACAGGGCATCGCCGTCCTGCGAGGCCGCGCGACCTTCGTGGGGCCCCACGAGCTCAGGATCGGAGACCGCCGCGTCACGGCGGAGCGGGTGGTCATCGCGACGGGCTCGTCGCCCGGACGCCCGCCGATCGAGGGGATCGAGCACGCGCTGACGAGCGCGGAGCTGCTGGAGCGCACCACGCTCCCCGAGCGGATGGTGGTGATCGGTGGCGGCATGATCGGCATGGAGCTCGGCTTCGCGTTCGGGCGGGCGGGGGCGCGGGTCTCGGTGCTCCAGGCCGGCCCCCGCGTGCTCCCCCCCGTAGACGACGAGGTGCGGGCCGCGCTGGTCGCCCTCGCCCCCGAGGCGGGGCTCGAGATCCACCCGCACGCGAAGGTCACGCGGATCGCCGCCGACCGAACAGTCGAGGCGGAGGTCGGCGGGAGGACGCGGCGCTTCCCGGCGGACGTAGTGCTGGTGGCGACGGGCCGGCCGCCGAACATCGCCGGGCTCGGTCTCGAGGCGGCTGGCGTGGGGGTGGAGCGGGGGGCGGTCCAGGTCAACGAGTTTCGCCAGTCCCCGACCGCTCCACACGTCTACGCGGCCGGCGACGTCACGGGCCAGCACCAGCACACGCCGGTGGCCTGGTACGAGGGAACGCTCGTCGCGGAGAACGCCCTCCAGGGCAACCACCGGGCCGCGGACTTCCGCGTGTTCCCGACCGCCGTGTTCACCATCCCGGCCCTCGCCCAGGTCGGGCTCACGGAAGCGGAAGCGCGGCGGCAGGGCATCATGATCGCAGTCACCCGCGCCCCGTTCGAGGACAGCTCGGCCGCAGCGGTGCGGGCGGAGACCGAGGGGCTCGTCAAGGTCGTGGCCGAGGCGGGGACCGGGCGGATCCTCGGGGTGCACATCCTCGGCCCGGGAGCGGAGGACCTCGTCCACATCGCCGCAGTCGCGATCCGCGGCGGGCTTCGCCGCGAGGATCTCGCGGGCATGCACTACGTCTTCCCCACGCTCGCGGGGTCCCTGTTCGACGCGATGGGGGAGTAGGATTCTCGAAGGGGCTTCGCTCCCCTCCGACAAGGCCCTACGGCGGGCCGCGGTGCGGGATGGTCAGGGGGTCTCGCGGGGCATGAGGCCGAGGAGCCACACCAGCCCGCCGAGGCGCACGCGGCTACCGCTCCCCGGGGCGCAGCGAGTGGCTCTCCCCCTCCACCTGCGGCAGGCCAAGCGATCGCCCCCGGCGGCGAGCGCGGCCGAGCGCGGTGACGAAGATCGCGTCCTTGCCCGCCGCGTGGGGGGAGAAGAAGCGGACGACGTCGTCGTCGTAGAACGTGAGCCCGGAGGCGCCGAGGCCGAGGGCGTACGCCGCGAGGTACAGGCGCCCCCCGAGGAGCCCGGCCACGAGGTTGACCGCGCGGTAGCCGCGGTCGCCGAACCGGGGGAGGGTCGATCGGAGGTCGGCGAGGAAGAAGACCACCGCGCTCGCATCCGCGCCGAGCGGCTGCTCGAGGCAGAGGTAACCGCCCTCCTCCCGGAAGTCCCCCGCACGGAGCTGCCTGAGGCCGCGCCGACCCGCATCGTGGACGTACGCGCCGGACGGCAAGCCGTCCGCCGCGTGGACGAGCAGGTAGCAGTCGACGAGCTGGTCGCCGGGCTCGGCGACGTCGAGTGGGAGCTCTCTGACCGCCACATCCAGGATCTCTGACAGCTCGGCGAGCGCGATCGGTTCGCGGCTGAACTGGCGGGTCGAGCCGCGCCGGAGGATGACCGACCCCAGCGGCGCCGCCGGCGGCGCGGCCGCCGGGGCGAGGGGCTGCGAGACGGGCTCTCCCGGCGCCGGCGCCTCGGGCTCGACCCGCCGGCGCTCGATCCACGCGCGGGCCGCGGCGCCGCTCGGGAGGGACGCCCCGGCATACGCCTGCCGGACGAGCGGGTAGTCCGCTTCGCGCGCCGAGAGGGGGATCGTTCGCAGGCTGAGCGGGTCCACCGGCGGGGCCGGAGGCGGGGGAGAGGCGCCCCGCCCGAGCGGGACGAGCGCCAGGCTCGCCTCGCGCATGGGGTCGAGGTCGAGGAGGCGGTTCACCGCGTCGTCGGCGAAGCCGACCAGGACGCGGGCGGGGACGCCCACCGCCACCGCCGTAGCCAGGAGGTTCGCGAGGCGCGTCCCCGAATCCCAGAAGAAGTGGCGGTAGGCCCGGGCCTGATACTTCCAGGTGTTCCGCCAGGAGATGGCCGAGAGCACGCACGTGGCCGGCGCCGCCCGCCACGGTCTCCGCCTCGCCGGCCGCGTCCCGTAGTGCGGCGCGATAGTCGCCCGCCCGCAGCCGGCGCAGGGCGAAGTCGCCCGGGCAGAAGTGATAGACGCCCGGCTCGAGGCCGGCCACCTCGGCCGCGACGACGTACACCTCGACCTCGTAGAGCGCGCCGGTGGAGGCCGCGGCCCGGAAGTGGATCGCCTCGCCGCTCGGGTAGACCTTCTTCTTGGTCAAGCCGGCGGCGAAGAACAGGAGCTCGGCGAGGGCGGTCAGGTCCAGGGTGCCGCGCGCGGGGTCGGTGCGGACACGTGCCAGGGCCTCCAGCGCCGGCAGCTCGGGCACGGGCACCTCGCGCGGGAGCGGGAGGGCCGGGAGGTCAGGGTAGACCTTGAAGAGGAACGGCTTGTTGTCCCAGTCGAGGAAGTGGGTGCCGCTTCGGACGCTCTGCCGCGAATGCTTGGTGGCGTCGTGATACGCCCGGGCGCCGACCGGCTCGGCGCGCTCCGGCGACCGAGCCATCAGCGCCGAGGCCCGGGGCGATGCTCGGGGGAGGAGGCGCGCCGGGCCGCGGCTTGAGCCGCGGCGGCGGTCTGGCGGAACGCCGTCGCGTCGTTGTCCACCTTCCCGCCGACCGGGGTACCGCACTGCTCACAGAGGTAGTCGTACTTGTTCCCCGTCGGCAGGACGAGGAGCAGCTTTTTCCGCACCGCCACGGCGCGGCGGCAGCGCGGGCAGAAGAGGCTCGTCGCTTCGAACTCGCCGTAGGCGTCCCGCATGGCCGGCCTGACGTCCTCATTGTAGCCCAAAGCTCAACGGCTCGATGGGGTGGGGGCACGGGCCGCACCCCATGCCAGTTGCGTCGATCATGCTGAGGAAGTACTGGCCCCATCCCGGCCGGATCAGGACCGAGTCACCGCCGCGGCCGCGCTGGCCCGCTGCGCGGTGATCGGGGAGGCAGCAGCTGCGGACGCGGCACCCGTCAGGACGTCGCGGCGCGAGACGTCCGTCACGGGCTTGCTCCGGTTCGCGGGAACCCGCCGCGGAGCATGCCCCCGCCCGATGTCGCTTGCCGGTACTGGTACGTGGCGAACACCCCGAAGATGAAGAGCAGGAGGATCCCGACGCCGACCGCCGCGAACCTCTTCTGCGGGCTCCACGGCGACGCCTGCTTGGTCTTCCGACTCGAGCGCTCGGGCAGGAGCATCGCGGTGGTCGAGGCGGGCGTGAGTTGCCAGAGCGCCGGATGCGCGCCGAGCGCCTGGATCCGCTGGCGCGCCGTCTCCGATTCCGCCGGCGTGAGCGCGAGGAAGGTCGCGAACGCCCCTTGCATCAGGTCCTCCTGGACCTCCGAGAGCGCGTGCGCGGGCGCCACCTCGCACACCCAGCGAGCGACGCGATAGCGGAGCCGCTCGTCCGCCAGGGCCTTGAAGGAGAGGGCGTAGGCCTGCTTGCCACCCTCGGGGACGGGCTTCGCGGCGGCTTCGGGCCGCGGTCCCGGGACTTCGGCGACGACGGGGCCCGCGGGCGGGGCCGCCCTTCCGCCGTCCACCGGCACGCGCCGCTCGGCGGCCACCAGGCGCGTTCCGCAGCGCAGGCAGAAGACGCTGTCGTCGGGCACCGAGGCCTGACAGGTCGCGCAGATCAATCCGGGCCCTCCCTCCTGTAGGTCCCCCTGGCCGCGTCCCGACAAACGCCCATCAGCAAGCCGCCATGGTCTAGAGCCGGGCCTCCACCGCCGTGATCGCGGCGTCCAGCATGGCCACCAGCTCGTCCGCCTGCGTGCGCGTCAGGATGAGCGGCGGCGTGAACTTCATGTGGTCGCCCATGATCCCGTCCACCGACCCGGTGCCCGGATAGGTGACGAGCCCGCGGTCGAGCGCCTCGAGCGCGATCGCCCGGGCGACCTCGCGCTCGGGCGGGAAGGGGGTGCGGGTCGTCCGGTCGGCGACGAACTCGAGCCCGACCATGAGCCCGAGCCCCCGGACGTCCCCGACGATGGGGTGCTTCGCCATCAATCCGGACAGCCCGGCGAGGAGATGCGCACCGACCTCGCGCGCGTTCCGGACCAGGTCGTGCTCCTGGATGTAGCGCAGCACCGCGAGGCCGACCGCCGCGGCCACCGGATGCCCCGTGTAGGTGTGGCCGCCGACGAAGTTCGAGTTGTTCCGCTCGAATGCGGCGACGATCTCGTCCCGCACGATGACGGCGCCGAGGGGGATGTACCCGCCGGAGATCCCCTTCGCCGTGGCGATGATGTCGGGAACGACGCCCCAGTGGTCCACCGCGAAGTTCGCCCCCGTCCGGCCGAAGCCCGTCATGACCTCGTCGGCGATGAAGAGGATCTCGTAGCGGTCGCAGATCTCGCGGATCTTGGGGAAGTACTCGGGGACCGGGGGCACGGCGCCCAGGGTCGCCCCCACCACCGGCTCGGCGATGAAGGCTGCGACGTTCTCGGGACCCTGCATCCGGACGAGCCGCTCGAGGTACGACGCGCAGTAGGTCTCGCACGCAGGATAGGTCAGCTTGAAGTGGCAGCGGTAGCAGTACATCGGCGGCAGGTGACTCGACTCCTGGAGCATCGGCACGTACTTGCGGCGGCGGATCGTGTGACCGCCGAAGCCGAGGGAGCCGAAGAGGTTCCCGTGGAAGGACTGCCACCGGCCGACGACGATAAACTTCGAGGGCTTGCCGCGCTCGAGCCAGTACTGGCGCGCGAGCTTGGCGGCGTTCTCGGTCGCCTCGGAGCCGCCGGAGACGAACCAGACGCGGTTGAGGTCACCCGGCGCGAACTTGGCGATCGCCTCGGCGAGGGCCGGGAGCGGCTCGCTGGTGAAGAGATGCATCGGGACGAATGCGATTTTCCGGGCCTGGGCGGCCATCGCGTCGACCACTTCCTTGACGCCGTGGCCGATCGAGGTGACCGCCGACGAGCCTCCGGATCCGTCCAGATAGCGCTTCCCCTGGGTGTCCCAGAGGTAGACCCCCTCGCCGCGGACGATGACCGGGTACTCCCGCCGGAGGTCGCGATAGAGGACACTCGCCTGAATGACTCGCTTGCTCATGCTTGCCCCCAAAGCTAGAGGATGAGCCCCGCGCGCTCTCACCGATAGCGGGTAGGATACGGCCGGGCAGCCCCGAAAATCAATGTTTCGGGGGCCTCGCTCGGAACGGCCCGCGTCGGTGGATACCTTGGGTGCTCGCCGCTCACGAGGCGACGCGGACCGGGACGACCTCGGCGGCGCCGGGCGAGAGGATCAGGAGACACGCCTCGGCGACGGCGAGGCCGGCGGCCCTCAGCGCGCCGCAGTAGGCGAGGAGCTGGATGCGCGCCGCGTCGTCGGCCGGGGCGAGCTTGACCTCGACGGCGACGAGGCCGTCCGGCGTCTCGTACACCAGGTCGACGAACCCCTCGACGAGCGCGCCGTCCACCTCGGCCGCGACGGGCAGCTCACGCAGCGTCCGCTTCGCGCTCGCCGCCCGTCGGTAGGGCGGCGCGGCCAGCGCCTGCTCGACGAGGCGCCGCGCCGGAGCGACGCGCGCGCCGGTCTCTCCGAGGCGCGCGGCGGCGGCGTCGACAGCGGCCGCGGCAGACCCGGCTACCGCATCGCCCAGGGTCGCGACCGCCAGCGCCGCGTGGACCAGGGCGCCGAGCCTGCGACCCGCTTCGCGGGTGCCCGCGCCGCGCGTCGCGCCGCCGCCCGGATG
>CAZDYT010000115.1:0-9311 GCA_964509395.1 uncultured bacterium | reverse complement strand
GGCGAAACTCTTCCCTGCCCCGCTGAGGCCGGTGATGATGACGAAGCGCGGCTTGTCGTCCATGCCGATCACGCGACGGGTTCGATCAGGCCCAGCCCGCCGTTCTTCCTCCGGTAGAGGACGTTGACGGCCTCGGTCGTGGCGTCGGTGAAGACAAGGAACTGGTCCCGCCGGAGGCCGAGCAAAAGGCCCGTAAGCCCGCGCCGGTAAAAGATCGGAGAGCCGGTCCCCCTCTCCATCTCTCGGTCCGCCGCCCTCAGCCGGCGCCGCGGAAGCCCGCACCCAGCCGTCATGTCCCCAGGAAGCCCCCCGTCCGGCGCCCCCACGCCGTCCAGGGAGGCCGGAAAAGCACCACCCGGCGTCGCCGGTGATCGGCGCGCTACCCTCCTCCTGTGGGGCCGCCTCCTGACGGCTCGGCGAACGGCGGAGCCGGCGGACGAGGGTTCCCCCCCGGTCGAGCACTGACGGTCCTCTTCCTGGCGGGGAATCGGGATGGAGTGTCGGCTCGTTCGTATGAGTGGCTGGTTCCTGCACAATCACGGGGTCCAAGGGCAATGTTGTCACTCCCCGGAGGGGAGCCACGTTCAGACAGGAGTGGAGCGAGATGGACCGACCATTCGAATGGCGTTTTTGGTCAGCCGAGCAGATTGCCGAGGCCCTGCCTGAACTCCTCGCGACCGTCGAATCTCGCCTTGCGGAGTTTCCCGAGGAGCATCGGGAGAAGAACCGCGCCGCCGTCCTATCCCTGAAGGCAGACCCCCCCACCCCAGCCCAGGTTCGCGACGGCTCCCGGAGCCGGGACCTCGTCACACTCGGGTTCGCCCTCGACGCGTTGGGGCGCCGCGCCGCCGGGACCGGCCAGGTCGAGGAGAGCCTCCAGCTCTTCCAGGCCGCGCACGAGCTCTTCCGCGGCGGCAATCCCCTGCTGCGCGCGACCAAGCCCATGCGCCAGACCCTCAGCAACGCGCTGAAGGGGCTCGCGCTCCGCGAGCTTGATCGCATCCGGGCTGGCCAATCCCACGCCGGAGCAATCCGCGAGCAACTCCGGGCCCTCGTTACCTCGGCGTGGGGCGTCATGCCGCCCCAGCTCGCGCTGGGTATCGACGAGCTGATCTTCACCGAGCTGGAGCGCTTCCGGGCGGCCGGCGAGGGCGACCCCGGCTTTCAGGAGCGGATCATTCGCGACAACATCGAGACCGTCCTGACCATGGACATCCCCACGCGGCTCGAGCGCGTCCGGCGGCGCTGGGAAGAGATCGGCGCGCAGGTCGCCCCCGCTGCCGCCCTCAAGGCGCAGCGGACGCTGCGGCGCCCCGAGGACCTCTCGGCCGTCGCGCCGCCCGCCGTCTGGTCGGCCATTCAGCAGGCCGTGGAGCGGGGAGACGTCGAGGCGCTGGGCCACTCCCTGGAGGAGGTCGCCGACGACCTGGAGATGAACCTCCGCCTGCGCCTGGATGCGAAGGCTGACTACCGCGAGCCCGCCTCCGAGCTCCGCGCCGGGGGCGGGCCGGACGCCGCCTTCGTCGAGGCGCGCGGGCTCCTCCTGCGCCAGGACCCGGGGGCGCTCGAGCAGTTCAACAACATCCACTACCGCCGGAGCAGCAACACGATCGCCAAGGAGTGGTACGCGTACGCCTTGACCCTCTTCGGCCGCGCGACCGATATCCACGACGTCATCGAGCTCCTGGAGGACGCGATCGCGTCCGAGCACCACCGGCCCGACCGGGGCTGGACGGCACGCTGGAATCTGGCGTGCGCGCTCCGCCGCCTCCCCTCGCGGGCGCCCGAGGCCCTCGACGTGCTCCTCCCGGTGCTGGAGCTGGACGCCCATACCTCCGAGGTGTTCGAGCTGTGCCTGCTCTGGGCCCTGGAGCAGGGTCGGCAGGACGTCCTGGGAACGCTCTTTCTCAAATCGCGCTACTACGAAGCCCACCTGCTGGCGGCCCTCCAGGACGTCGAGGCCCTCCGCGAGGGCGGGCCGCAGTCGAGCTTCCGGGACCATTTCCGGCGGATCAACCGCATCCTCCGCGACCCGGATCGGGTCTTCCCGGACCCGAAGGAGCGCCTGACCTTCGGCGAGCTGGACCAGCTCACCCGCGACTTCATCGAGACGTCCCTGATCGCCGCGGGCGTCGAGTGGTTCCGCCAGCGCGTCTCCTATGGGAGCGAGGGGCGCGTGTTCAAGAACTGGGAGTGCGCGGCCCTCCTCAACGAGGCCGCGGGCGATCTCGCAGCGGCGTGGCGATGCCGCCAGCAGAGCTGGAGGGCCACCCAGCACAAGAAGAACGTCGACCCGCGGAGGAAGACCCAGGTACTGCGCGCCTTGCTCATCTGGGGACAACGCACCGGCTTCCAAGACGACGCGCTGCGCATCCTCAAGCAGAGCTGGCGAGACACGAGCATGTCCGACGCCGATGCGCGGATCTGGGAGGAGCGGCTCGGGCCGCGCGGCCGGCTCGGGGAGCCGGACGTCCCGCCTCGAGAGGCGGAGGGCGACGACGGATCGACGGTCGGTGGGGCGCCCGCGGCTGGCGCGGCGCTCTCCCCGGCCGAGCGCGCCGCCACTCTACCGGGTCGGCGCCTGGAGCGAGGCTCCGACCGGCCGAGCGGGACGGACGCCTCCGCGCTGGGCCGCCAGCCCCTGGCGCTCATGCTCGACTGGGAGAACGTCAAGATCAGCCTCGCCGAGCTGCTCGAGGAGATGCCCGAAGCGAAGGTCCAGGGCCTCCGGGCACGCCTCAGCGGAGCCGAGCTGGCCGCGCGGCTCCGGGACGCGGCCTGGCGCCACGGGCTCCCGCGCCAGCGGTGGGCCGTGGCCGACTGGGACCGGCCCTTCTTCGAAGGCGACCAGAAGGCCGTCAAGAGCGCCGGCTACTTCTCGGACATCGCCGGCCACGAGAAGTTCAACTCCTCGGACCACGTCCTGCGCGAGAAGATCCACCTCGTCCTGCGCGAGCATCCGGAGATCAGCCTCTACATCATCGGGACCGGGGACGGCGACTTCCACGAGGCGATCAAGACCTTGCAGCAGCAGGGCAAGCAGGTGATCCTCTGGTCGACCCGCCGCGCCGTCAACGGCGTCTACGGCGAAAGCCTCAAGGGGCCCGAGCGCATCCAGATCGAGTGGCTCGAGGACATCGTCTTCGGCAACGAGGCCGCCCCGTAGCGCTCAGGTACCGGCTCCGACCGCGGACTCCCCACGGGAGGCGTTGCCCATGGCCTTCGAGCTTCAGAGCCCCGCGTTCGCGTCGGGGGGCGACATCCCCGTCCGCCACACGTGCGATGGCCCGGACCTCTCGCCGCCGCTTCGCTGGCGCAATCCCCCGGCCAACAGCAAGAGCTTCGCCCTCATCGTGGACGATCCGGACGCACCGGCAGGGACCTGGGTCCACTGGGTCGTCTACGGCCTGCCGGCGACGCTCCGCGAGCTCCCCGAAGGCGTGCCTGCCCGCGACACGGTGCCGAGCGTCGGGACGCAAGGCCTGAACGACTTCCGGAAGGTCGGCTACGGCGGCCCGTGCCCTCCGCGAGGCCCGGCGCACCGCTACGTCTTCAGGCTCTATGCGTTGGACACCGGGCCCACCCTGGCGGCGCGCCGGACAAAGGGGGACGTGCTGAGAGCGATCGGGGGGCACGTGCTCGCGCAGGCCGAGCTGATGGGTCGCTACAAGCGCCGGTGATGCGCGCTCCCGGCTGACCCGCTTCCTTCGCCGGGCGCGCCGAGATTACCCCCTCTCCTTCACCGGGGGAGAAGGGGAGGGCGAGGGGAAGGCGACGGCGACGCGACTACCTCAGGGCTTGTTCTTGATGGACTCGAGGAGTTCGCGGGCACGCTTGACGTCCTCGACAGCCCAGTCGGCGATGCTGGAGGGCCGCTTCTCGCCGAGGACGCGCCGGAGCTCCCGCCGGGCCTCCGCGTACCGGCCGCGTTTGATCAGGAGCCGCGCGAGGTCGACCCGCAGCGCGGTGTAGTGCGGGTCGAGCTTGAGCCCCTTCCGGAAATACTCCTCGGCCTTGTCCCGGTCTCCCCACGGGAGCGCCAGCTCGACGTTGCCGGCCAGCGCGTGGGCCCGGAGGTGCTTCGGCTCGAGCGCGAAGACGGTCTCCAGCTCGTCCCGCAGCGTCGGCAGGAGGACGAGGGCGCGAAGGACCCCCGTGGTCTCCCCGACCTTGGCGGTGTTGGCCGCATACCAGAAGTGGGCCTCGGCGCTCCTGGGCGCCAGCTCCACGGCCCGCTTGCCGAGCTGGCGCCCCCGCTCGTACGCCTCGAGCTTCTCCTCCTCGCTGGCGGCCCGCACGTCTCCCCAGAGCAGACAGATCCGGGAAAGCAGGATCATCCCCTCCACTTGCGGATCCGTCTTGAGGAATCTCTCCAGCACATCCCGGGCGCGGTCCAGACGTGTGAGGTCGGCGTCGTAGTTGACGAGGAGCGCCTTCGCCTCCTCGATGGGGGAGCGCGCCTGGGCGAGCGTGGGAGCGAGGAGGACCATGACCGCCGCGAGCAGCACGCGCATGCGCGCCTCATTCTCCCCATCGGCCGGGGTGGCGTCAACGAGCCCGCTTGAGGGCTTCGATCAACCCGGGCAGGCCTCGCGCCCGGTCTCGGGCGCGACGCGGTAGGCCTCCAGGGCAACGCGCTCGCTACTCGCGAAACTCCTGGTCCAGGATCTCCCGGATGAAGCGGTCGAGGGAGACCGGGTAGAAGTGGACGTTCGGCGAGACGATCACGCCCGTGTCGATGACCTCCCGGCGGCTGAGCTCATCCAGAACCCGCTCGAGGTGCCCTTCGGGGTCGCGCTCCTGGCGGCGGATCCTCAAGTCTTCGCTCTCCAGGGAGAGCCGCGACGCGTACCGGAAGCTGAAGACGCGCGTGACGAGCGCCCGATCCATCAGCTCCGTCTCACCGAACACCTCGCCATAGGTCGGCCGGGCCTCCCACGGGCGGATCACGAGTCGGGGCGACACGCGGATCCGGCCCCGCACCTCGACGGAGCGACCCGTCCGCTCGGGCTCGGGCCCCACGAGAATGTAGGGCAAGACGTGGTAGCCGGTGACGATACCGGTGAGCGGCTTCCGCAGGACCCGCGTCTCTTCGAAGACGTGTCGCAGGAACTCGGCGTCGGACCAGTCCTCGATCATCCCGACCCTCAGAAGTCGAGGCTGTCCAGGATGCGGCGGATCTCCTCGCGCACCTCGGGCTGGCGCCAGGTCTCCCGCTCCGCCGCCACGTCCACCCAGTAAACCCGCCCCGCGCGCGCCGTGGCCGCGAAGAGGTGCTCGACGCGGCCGTACTCGACCGACTTCGCAATCGCCGAGCGCCGGCCGAGGCGGTAGTCCCGGTTCTCCCGGACGATCCGCGCGCTCGTGCCCCCGAGGCGCTCCCGGATCAGCTCGTCGAGCCGCGCATCCACGTCCTGCGGGGCCCCATACTCCTGCGAGGCGACGCGGATGACCACGGCGGGATCCTCGCGCCGGAGGACGACCTCGCCGCCCCGCCGCGAGCCCTGCTCGCGCACGACCTCCCACAGGGCCGGCCGCTCGAGCCGGACGCGGACGCGCGCGTTCGAGTACGGCTCGGAGACGCGGGTCGCCAGGACCCGCATCCGCTGGCGCGCCTCCCCGCCCAGTTCCGAGTCGGGGGCGACCCGGAGCTGGGTCCGCCAGGCCCCGAAGGCGGCCCGCTGGTCGCCGACCCGCTCGTAGAGCTGCGCGAGGATGCCGTAGACATCCGGATGGCGCGGGTTTGCCTCCGCGACCGCGATGACGTGCGGGATCGCCTCGCGGTCCCGGCCGAGGCGCGCCAGGGCGAGGCCCAGCACGTATCGGGAGGGCGCGTACTCGGGCCGGAGGCGGAGGCTCGCCTCGAGGTACGGGACCGCATTGGCGTAGCGCCCCAGGCCGAACTCGGCGACGCCCACGCCGTGGAGGCCGGGCTGGTAGTCGGGGTAGCGGGCGAGGGCCCGGGCGAACGCTTGCTGGGCGTCCTCGAAGCGCCCCTGCTTCGCGAAGATGGCGCCCTGGAGCAAGGAGAACTGGGCTTGCGCGGCGAGGCGCACGGCCTCGTCCAGCTCACGCTGCGCGGTGGCGAGCGCCCCCTGGGCGAAGGCCATCCGCGCCCGGTCGTCGTGGGCGTAGGCCGGGGCGAGGGCCCGGATCGACGCGGTCCGGGTGGCCCAGCGCTCGGCGAACCGGCCGTCTCCCTGGATCCGCACCTCACCCGGGGGGAGCGCCTGGATGAACTGCTGGACCTCGCTGACGCGCACCTCGTGGCGCGGATGGGTGGACAACAGCTCCGCGAGCGGCCCGGGCTCCTCCCGGCGCTTCCCGATGTTGGCCAGATGCTGGTCGACCGCCCGGTTGAGCACCTCGTGCGCCCGGAGGGCCTCGCGCGGATCGTAGCCGGCGCGCGCCATGTAGAGCACGCCGAGGCGGTCGGCCTCGAGCTCCTGGCCGCGGTCGTATTTCAAGAGGAGCAGGTTCGTCCCGATGGCGCCGACCCCGAGCGCCAGCTCCCCCAGGGCGCGTCCCCCCGAGTCGCCCTGCCCGGCGAGGGCGAGCCCCGCGATGCCGAGGAGCCCGCTCCCGAGGAGGGCGTAGCTCCCGCGCTTGGCCGAGTGGCGCGCCGCCACGTGGCCCATCTCGTGCCCCATGACGAAGGCGAACTGCGCCTCGTTCTCGAGCGCCTGGAGCAGGCCGCGATTCATCGCGGTGTGACCCGGGATCGCCCAGGCGTTCGGCACGGACGCGCTGTGGAGGGTGAAGTCCACCGGCAGGTCGGGGCGGTGGGAGACGGCATGGAGGGTGCGGACGATGCCCGCCAGGTAGGCCTGACTCCCGGCGTCCACCTGGAGCGGTCCCCCGTCCTGCCACCGGAGCTCGGGGTACGCCTCGCGGCCGAGGGCGAGCTCCCGCTCCTGCGACACGAGCATGAACTCGGACTGCCCCGTGACCGGATTCACCGCGCAGCCTCCGGCGATGACCAGAAGCGCGGCGACGGCCAACCAGGTGACGAGCGGCGCGAGCATGGGTCCCCTCCCCCCGCACATTGAGTCTACCGTGAGAGGGGCCGCGGGCGAGCCGTCGAGTGCTCCGGGTGACACGGGAAAGCCGCTGGCCTCCCCGGCGACGAGCCGGGCCCGATCGTGTGCGCGCTCTTCAGCAGCCTGCTAGAGTGGGAGCCCATGGGACCACCCCCGAGGGTGTGGAATCCGGCCTTCGCCCGTCTCTGGGGGGCGACGTTCTCCGTCTACTTCTCGTTTTACCTCCTGCTCCCCGTTCTGCCGGTCTACGCCCTGAGCCTGGGCATCGGCGAATCCGCCATCGGCCTCATCATCGGCATCTTCGCCCTGACCGCGATGATCCTCAAGCCCGGGACGGGCTGGGTCATGGACTGGCACGGGCGGCGGGGGATCCTGACCGCCGGCGCCGCGCTCTTCGGCCTGGCCAGCCTGCTCTATCCCGCCACGCGGTCGACGGCCAGCCTGCTCCTCGTGCGCGTCGTCCACGGCGCCGGCATGGGGCTCTTCCCGACGGCCGGCGTCGCCGTGGTCGCCGATCTGGCTCCCGTGGAGCGACGGGGTGAGGCCATGGGCCTCTTCGGCATGGCCGCGAACCTCGCGATGGCGATCGGCCCGACCCTCGGGGTCTCGATGGAGGGCCGGCTGGGGTTTCTCGGCTTGTGTCTCATTTCGGCCGCCCTTGCCGGGCTCGGTGTCGGCCTGACGCTCCTGGTCCCCGAGACCGGGCTCCTCGGGGCGCGGCCTCCGTTCCGGGCGGGTCAGCTCCTGGCCCCGCAGACTCTCCGGCCCGCGGCCGTCACGCTCGCGTTGTTCCTGCCGTACGGGGCGCTGGTCTCGTTCCTCCCGCTCCTCACCCAGGCGCGCGGCGCGGGGAACCCGGGCCTCTTCTTCACCCTGATGGCCATCGCCCTTCTAGCCGTGCGCGCCCAGGCGGGACAGCTCTCGGATCGCATCGGCCGCCGCGCGGTGGTCGCGCCGGCGGCCGTCGTGATCGCCGCATCCCTCGCGGTGCTCGCGATGGCCCGGGCGCCTTGGACGATTTACGGCGCCGGGTTTTTGTTCGGACTCGGCCTCGGCTCGGCGCAGCCCACCCTGATGGCCTGGGCCGCGGACCTGGTGGCGCCGGTGGACCGGGGGAAGGCGATGGCGACGTTCTACACGGCGTGGGAACTCGGGATCGGCGGGGGCTCGATCCTCTTCGGGCTTCTGCTCCCGCTGGGCGGCTTCGAGGCCCTCTTCGCGACCGGCGCCGCGATCGCGCTCGCCGCCGGCGCCCTGGCTCTCTGCCGAAGCCCCCGTGGGACGAGAGCCGGGGCCGGCTGATCGACATCAGGTAACATAGAAGCATGAAAACGTTAGCGATCCTCGTCGGCGGGGGCCCGGCCCCCGGCATCAACGGCGTCATCGCGGCCGCGACGATCGAGGCCCGCAACCACGGGCTCCGGGTCCTCGGCTGCTACGACGGCTTCAAGTGGCTCACCCAGAGCGACACGATCCATGTGCGCGAGCTGGAGATCACCGAGGTCTCGCGGATCCACTTCGAGGGCGGCTCGATCCTCCGCACCTCGCGCGAGAACCCGGCCCAGTCCGACAAGGCGCTCGACAGCGTCATCGCCGCGCTCCGGAGCCTCGGGGTCTCCTACCTCCTGACGATCGGGGGCGACGACACGGCCTTCGCCACCGCCCGGCTCAACGCAGCGCTCGGCGGCGCCATTGGAATCGCGCACGTCCCGAAGACCATCGACAACGACCTACCGCTCCCCCCGGAGGTCGTGACCTTCGGCTACATTACTGCGGTCAACCTGGGGAAGGACCTGGTCAAGAACCGCATGCAGGACGCGGCGACGACCGAGCGGTGGTTCTTCGTGACGGTCATGGGGCGTCGCGCCGGCCACCTCGCCCTCGGGATCGGGGGCGCCGCCGGCGCTACGCTGACCGTCATCCCCGAGGAGTTCCGCGAGCGCCCGCTGGCGCTCGACCGGGTCGCCGACATCCTGGAGGGCGCGATCATCAAGCGGCGCGCGCAAGGGCGGGACCACGGCGTCCTGCTCCTGAGCGAGGGGATCACGGACGCGCTCGATCCGGCGACGCTGGGTGTGGTCGAGCGCGACAGCTACGGCAACGTCCGCCTCTCCGAGTTCGATCTGGGCGGCGTCCTCAAGGAGCGCGTCGGCGCCTCCCTCGCCGGTCGCGGCCTCAAGACCACCATCGTGGCCAAGGACCTTGGCTACGAGCTTCGCTGCGCGCCGCCGGGCGGGTACGACATCCAGTACTGCCGGAGCCTCGGCTACT
>CAZDYT010000114.1:0-9377 GCA_964509395.1 uncultured bacterium | reverse complement strand
CCCGGTCATGCCGTGCCCGCCCGGCCGATGATCGCCCGTGCCGGGTCGATTTCTTCGCGCAGGATCCGAAGTTCGCGCTCGGTCGGAGGCGCCAGCGTCTCCACGCGGTCCGCGACGAGCGGGGCGAGCTCCAGGTCCGCGAGCACCGCCTCGACCGTGAGGCCCTCGAGCACGCCCAGGAGGGACAGCTTCCGCGTGTCCGGATCGAACCCGAAGCAGGCCTTGGACGTCACCACGCGCCACGGGCCGGTCCCCGCCGGGAGCCCGGCACGCTCGCGGGCCCCCGGGCTCCCGTCGAGGTAGCCCGGGGAGGTGACGAAGTCCACCCGCGGCACGAAGCGGCGCCGCTCGTGCAGCATGATCACGATCGTCCGCCAGCAGTACGACGCGACCTCGGTCGCGCCGCCGGCGCCCGGAAAGCGCTTCTTCGGACGGTGCCAGTCCTCGCCGAGCATGGTCGAGTTGATGTTGCCGTAGAGGTCGATCTGGGTCGCCCCGAGGACGCCGTAGTCGATGAGCCCGAGCTGCGCCTGGGCGAAGATCGTGTTCATGTTCGTCCACGCGATCGACCGGTAGCAGTTCGACGGCCCGCCCATCGTGTTCCGGACGAAGGGCGTGAGCGGCGTCGAGCCGATCGCGCCGAACTCGAAGACCTGCACGAGCTGGGGCGCGTGGATGCGCTGGGCGAGGATCGCCGCCACCTGCGGCATCCCGAAGCCGATGAAGGCGGTCTTCTGGTCTTCGAGGAGCCGCGCGCACAGCGCGATCATGAACTCGGCGTCGGTGAACGCGCGCGCCGCCGTCGCGCTCACGGGTGGTAGCCTTCCTTGATCACGGCGCGCCGGCGGAGCTCGCCGAGGCGCTTGAGCCCGACCCGCTGCTCGAGCATCTCCTCGTCCGAGGTTACCGCGTAGACGTACTTGTCGAGGTACTCGGCGAGGCGTCCCTGGCGCTCGAGCCCGAAATACTCCGCAAAGTGGTCGAAGTCCATCTCGTACACGCCCGGCAACCCACCGGGATACGCCCCGAAGGGCGCATACACGACCGCGTCGACCAGGTAGTAGGGGATGGTCGTCCGCCCCGGGTTCTTGCGGATGTCGTCGTGGTCGATGATCTCGTCGGTCGAGATGATGACCTTGCGCGCGGCCATCGCCGTCTCGAGGGGCTGCACGCCGGGCCCGAAGCAGCGCGCGTTCCCGTAGATATCCGCCTGGTGGACGTGGACCAGGCCGACGTCGGGGTTGAGCGCCGGCACCAGCGCGATCGGCTTGCCGGTGAACGGGTCACGGATCACCTTCGCGCCGGAGTAGCGAAGCGTGTCGGTGCCGAGGAGCGCGCGCGTCGGCAGGAACGGCACGCCCATCGCCCCCGCGAGGTGGCGGAGCGTCAGGGTCCCGTTCGTCCACTCGGAGACCTGCACCTCGCCCCGCTCGACCGCCTTGTTGAGCGTGTCGCCGAGCCCCATGAAGCCGACGTCGATCCTGGAGATGGCGCCCGCCGCGACCAGCAGGGTGGACTCCATCAGCGTGAACTTGGCGCAGTACCAGAGGTCGCGACGCCGCTGGCGGATGATCTCCCGGATCAGGATGAGGGGACCCCGGGTATAGGAGGAAAAGTCGAACGAGACGTAGTCGCCATCGGCAACCAGCCGGCTCACGGCGTCCCGAGCCGTGGTCGTCTTGTCGACGAACTCCCGGCGCTTCCGGTCCCGCATCCACGCCCGGAGCGCGTCCGGGTCCTGGAGGCGGTACTCGCCGACACCCGAGGCTAGGAGCTCGATCTCAGGCAACGTTCAAGCTCCGGGACGCTGAAGCCGGGCCCGCCGACACGGGCGGCGTGGTGGGTGCGCCTCACGCTGGGTGGAGCCAGGTCGTGGTTCCCGATCGACGAAGGCAAGCGCAGTGTAGCGGACCGGCCGGACGGCTGTCAAGCAGGACGCGGACTTACGCGCCATCGGCGCCGCGGTCTCGCCTCCGAGCGTCGTGCCCTGGCGCCCGCGCTTCGGACGGTGTAGGCTGACGTATCCCGCGCCCGCGGGGGGAACCACTATGAGGCCCAGAGCTGTCGGGCTCCTCGCCACCTGCGCCCTCGCGTTCCTCGCGCCACCGCTCGCCGCCGAGGCGCAGCCGGCGGGGGTACCTCGGATCGGCATCCTTCTGCCCGGCTTTCCCCCGTCCCCTTCTCAGCCCGAGCCCCTGGTCGAGGCGTTCCGGCAAGGGCTGCGCGATCATGGCTACGTCGAAGGGCGGAACATCGTCACCGAATGGCGGTTCGCGGAGGGACGGACCGAGCGGCTCCCGGACCTGGCAGCCGAGCTGGTCCGGCTCAAGGTCGCCGTTATCGTAACCGCGACGGGACGGGCGATCGAGGCGACAAAGAACGCGACCACGACGATCCCCATCGTCATGGCCGCGGCTGGCGATCCTGTTGGGTCCGGGCTCGTCGCGAGCCTCGCCCGGCCGGGCGGAAACCTCACGGGGCTGAGCCTCTTTGACACGGAGTTAGGCCCCAAACGACTGGAGCTACTCAAGGAGGTTGTGCCACGGCTCTCCCACGTGGGGGCCCTGTGGAGTCCGAACGACCTGGGCATGACTGTCGCATTCAGCAGCGTGCAACGGGCAGCACAGGCGCTAGGGCTGCAGCTTCTAAACATGGCCGTCCAGGATCCCAGCGACTTCCAGGGCACCTTTCGAGCCGCGAGCGGCGAGCAGGTCGGGGCGTTGATCGTGCTGGCCCAGCCCTTTACGGTTCGCCACCGAGCGCAGATCGTGGACCTCGCTGTCAAGAACCGGCTCCCGGCGATGTACACATTGAGGTCGTTCGTGGCTGCCGGGGGCCTCATGTCCTATGGGGCGAGCCTCCCCGACCTGTACAGGCGCGCCGCCTACTACGTGGACCGGATCCTCAAAGGCGCCAAGCCCGCCGATCTGCCTGTCGAGCAGCCGACGAGGTTCGAGCTCGTGATCAACCTCGGGACGGCGAAGGCCCTCGGCCTCACGATCCCGCAGTCCCTCCTCCTCCGCGCGGACGAGGTCATCCACTAACCCGCGTGCCCCCCGCGGCGCGCTCGCCCTCAGTCGGCCTCACGAACCGCCGACTATGGTGAGAGCCTCAGGACCGGGCGCGCGCGACGTGCTCGTCGACCCTTCGCAGATAGACGGGAATGTCATGCAGCGCGGCCTGAAGTGCCTCGTGGACCTTTCGCGGGTCCAGCTCGTTGTACTCGTGCACGATCCGGTTACGCAGGCCGGCGCACGCGGCGATCCGACCGGCGAAGTCGTGATCGAGGATCCCCAACCGCCCGAGCTCAACGAACGAATCGTAATAGTCCGCCGGCGGGGGGTGGCCCGCCTCGGTGAGGAGATGGTAGTTGATGTCGATCATGCGGCCAATGACGCGCTCGAGGTAACGTTCCGCGACGACCTCGTCGGTGGGACTCGCCAGGTACGCAGGCAGGTCCTTCCGCGCGACCGACTCCAGCGCGGCGAGATCGCGCGTGATGAGCAGCATCTTCCGCGTGACCAGCTCCGCGTCGATCACGATCCGGTGAGCGCGCGCAGGATGCGCGTGACGTAGTGCCGCTCGAGTGCCAGATATCGTCGGTGGTCCTGGTAGCGTTTGAACGCGTACAGCTTGAGCTCTTGCAACCGCCTCGGGGAACCGTGGAGGAGGGTGCACCGCTCGGTCACCTGCTTGAGGAACAGCGGATCCGCGTGGTTGAGCACGGCCAGATCGACCTCCCGACCCGGGAAGAGCGTCTGGAGGTCCCGCTGGAGATCGGCGAACTCGCGGAACGAGAGCCCTGGCTGCTCCAGCAGCACCGCGAGGTCCAGATCACTCCGCGGGTGCAGCCGCCCCGAGACGGCGGAGCCGAACCCCAGCAGGAGTCGGATGCCATGCCGGCGGGCGATCTCGTCGAGTCGGGTCGCATCCATCCGCATTGCCCTCCGGCATTATACCGTGCGGACAGCGTCCCCACGACGGGCCGACGACACGCGCGCACCGGACCGACCGGGACGTCGGGCGGGCGCGGACCGATCGCCAGCCGATCGCCTCGATGGTGAAGCCGGCGATGAACCGGTCGACGAAAAAGTAGCGCCTCGGTGGGCTCAGACTCGCCGCGCGGTCAGGGGGCGGATGTCCCTCCCTCCCGATCGTCGGGCGGCGGGTAGTAGCGGGCCTCGCGCTTCGCGTCCCACGCGCGGTTGGCTTCGGTCATCTCCCAGGAGCGCAGGCACTCCATCTGGGACGCGACCACGTCCTCGATCAGCGTCCGCGGGTCGGCGTGGAAGGAGGCCTGAAGGAGCCGCTTCGTGTGTCGCGTCGCCGTGGGGGCGGCTTCGAGGCACTTCGCGATCACGCGACGCAGCGCCGGGTCGAACTCGTCCGGCGGGACCACCCAGTTCACGAGGCCCATCCCCAGTGCGGTCTCGGGCGAGATGTTGTCGTTCAGGAGCGCCAGCTCCTTCGCGCGACCGAGTCCCACGACGCGCGCCAGCCGGAACACCGCCCCGTCCGGGATGAGCGCATGGCGCGTGGCCCCGAGGCCCAGCACCGCGTCCGAGGTGGCCAGCCGCACATCGCAGGCCAGCGCGAGCTGGAGGCCGCCCCCGATGCAGTAGCCCCGGATCGCGGCGATCACGAGCTTGCCCGTCTCCTCCAGCTCGTTCAGGGCCCGAATCCAGTGGCGGAAGAACGGCTCGCCGGTCTCGCCGGCCGAGAGGGCCGTGCGGTCCATTCCCGAGGAGAACGCCCGGCCCTCGCCGGAGACGACGAGCACCCGCGCCTCGGGATCCCGGACCGCCCGCTCGACGGCCGCGTCCAGCTCCCGGGCGAGCTGCGTGTCGACGGCGTTCAGGACGTCCGGGCGCGTGAGCGTGATCCAGCCGACGCCGTTTTCGGCGACGTAACGAACCAGCGGGCCGCCGGATGTCACGAGCGGAACCGGGGACCGGCGCGGGCCTGCCGGGCGGTCTCGTCGACGGCCCCGATGCCGTCGAGCCCCTTGCTCAGGCCGGAGGCCGGGAGAGTGGGACCGAGCATCCGCAGATGGACATTTTCCGGGTGGATCGACCCTACGGTAGTCGACGCGGCTCGAGCCTGTCAAGCTGCCGAGCGGCCTCACCCTATCATTCGCCCGGAGCCGCCGCGCGCGACGCGATCACGGTACCGGGCGCACCCATTCTGGCTTACAATTTCACCGGAGGCGAATTTCGTTCGGAGGTCTCGCGTGAGTCCAAAACGTGACCGCCGCCACGAGCTCTCCCCGTCGGAGATCGAGGCCGTGGTGCGGGGAGAACACGCCGATCCCTTCGGCGTGCTCGGGCCGCACCTCGTCCATCCGGACCGGGGGCCCGCCGTCGCCATCCGCGCCTTCCTGCCGCACGTGCGGTCGGCGCGGGTCATCCCCGCCAACGCCGCCGCGGCCCCGCGCCCGATGGAGCGGGTACATCCCGAGGGGTTCTTCGAGGCGATGTTCCCCGATGTGAGCGCGCCCTTCCCGTACCGCCTGGAGACCGTCGGTCAGGCGGGGCAGCGGGCGGAAGCGGACGATCCCTACCGCTTTCCTCCCACCCTGAGCGACCTCGACCTCCACCTCCTCGGCGAGGGCACCCACTACCTTGCTTACGAGAAGCTCGGAGCGCATCCGAGGGTCTCGGACGGGGTGCCGGGCATCGCGTTCGCCGTCTGGGCTCCCAACGCGCAACGCGTCAGCGTCGTCGGCGACTTCAACGGATGGGACGGCCGGCGCCACCCGCTGCGGCTCCACCCGGGCAACGGCATCTGGGAAATCTTCATGCCCGGTCTGGGCGAGGGGGCGCGGTACAAGTTCGAGATCCGCTCGCGCTCGGGCGAGCCGCTCGCCCTCAAGGCCGATCCCTACGCCGTCACGTTCGAGCCGGAGACGCCCCGGACGGCCTCGGTGGTCACCTCGCTCGAGAGCTATTCCTGGGGCGACGCCGCCTGGATGGCCGAGCGCGAGCGGCGGAACACCCTCGACAGCCCGATCGCGATCTACGAGGTGCACCTGGGGTCGTGGATGCGCGTGCCCGAGGAGGGCCACCGGTCCCTCACGTACCGCGAGCTGGCCGAGCGACTGGCCGCCTACGTCCGGCAGATGGGCTACTCCCATGTCGAGCTCCTCCCCGTGATGGAGCACCCGTTCTACGGCTCCTGGGGCTATCAGGTCCTCGGCTATTTCGCCCCGACGCGCCGGTACGGCACTCCGACGGACTTCATGTACTTCGTGGATCACCTCCACCAGAACGGGATCGGCGTCATCCTGGACTGGGTGCCGGCCCACTACCCTCGCGACCCGCACGGGCTCGTCTATTTCGACGGCACGCACCTCTACGAGCACGCGGACCCCCGGCTGCGCGAGCACCCCGACTGGGGCACCCTGATCTTCAACTACGGGCGGAACGAAGTCGCGAACTTCCTCATCGGCAACGCGCTCTACTGGCTGCAGCGGTACCACGTCGACGGCCTCCGGATCGACGCGGTGGCCTCGATGCTCTACCTTGATTACTCGCGCAACCCCGGCGAGTGGGTCCCGAACCGCTTCGGCGGGAACGAAAACCTGGAGGCGATCGCCTTCCTCAAACGCGTCAACGAAGTCGTCTATCAGACATGTCCCGGCAGCATGACCATCGCCGAGGAGTCCACCGCGTGGCCGATGGTCTCCCGCCCGACGTACGTCGGCGGCCTCGGGTTCGGCTTCAAGTGGAACATGGGCTGGATGCACGACGTCCTGCACTACATGAGCCAGGACCCCGTGCACCGGAAGTACCACCACAACAACCTGACCTTCGGCCTCCTGTACGCGTGGCACGAGAACTTCATCCTGCCCCTCTCGCACGACGAGGTGGTGTACGGCAAGGGGTCCCTGCATCGGAAGATGCCGGGGGACGACTGGCAGAAGTTCGCCAACCTGCGCTCCCTCTACGCCTTCATGTACGGGCACCCGGGCAAGAAGCTTCTCTTCATGGGCGGCGAGTTCGGCGAGACGCGGGAGTGGGATCACGAGCAGAGCCTGGATTGGCACCTGCTGGCCGAAGGCCCGTACCACCGGGGCCTGCAGCGCCTCGTCGCCGATCTGAACCGCCTCTACCGGTCTCAGCCGGCTCTCCACCAGGTCGACTTCCAGCCCGCCGGCTTTCAGTGGATCGACTGTAACGACTGGGAGCAGAGCATCGTCTCCTTCGTGCGCCGGGCGAGGGATCCGGCCGACTTCGTGCTCGTCGTCTCGAACTTCACGCCGGTCCCCCGGTACGGCTACCGCGTCGGGGCCCCGGTGGGCGGCCACTACCGGGAGCTCCTGAACACGGACGCGGCCCCGTACGGCGGGAGTGGCCTGGGCAACTCGGGGGGCGTCGGGGCGCAGCCCATGGCATGGCAGGGGCAGCCGCATTCGCTGGTCCTGACCCTCCCGCCGCTGGCCACCCTGGTGCTCAAGCCGGCTCACGGCTGAGCGCCGTCCACCGCACGAAGCGCCTCTCATGACGCCGGACGCCCCGGAGGTCACGCGCTACAGACGCCCCGAATCGGTGCTGGTGGTGGTCTACACCCGCACCGGCAACGCCTTACTGCTGCGCCGCGCCGATCACCCGGAGTTCTGGCAATCCATCACCGGCAGCATCGAGTGGAGTGACGAGACGCCGGCCGCCGCCGCCGTGCGTGAATTGCGCGAGGAAACCGGCCTCCGCGCCGCGCCGCCCGAGCTGCGTGACTGGCGCGTGAGCCGGCGCTACGTCCTCTTTCCCCAGTGGCGGCACCAGTATGCCCCGGGCGTTACCGAGAACACCGAGCACCTCTTCTCCCTCGAGTTACCCGAGGAGGTGGCCATCACGGTGCGTCCGGGTGAGCATTCCGAGTACCGCTGGGTCCCGTTCGCCGAGGCGGTGGAGCGGGTCTCCTTCTCGACGAACCGAGACGCCCTGCTGGATCTCATGCGCTCGCGCGGCGCCGTCTGACGGCTCCGCGGCACGCCCGCGCTCCGGAAGTCCCCCGGCGCAGGCGTCGGCGGTGCGCCGAACGCCCTGGGGCTCGGGAGGCGACTGGCGCGATCGGCGGGCCCGCTGTGGCCCGAGGCTACAGGTGAATCGCGAAGTCGGCCATCACCGGCTTGACGAGCGCCCGGTAGTCCCGAAACGCCATCTTGGCCGTCAGCGTGTGGGTGCCCGCGTTGAAGACGATCTCCTCGTCCTTTTCCAGGGAGCGGTCCGCGTACACCGGGACTCCGTACAGGTTGCCGAACGGGGGCATGGCGCCCACCTCGCAGCCAGGGAAGAGGTCGCGAAACTCCGCCTCCTGGGCGAGGCGGACCTCCGCAACGCCCAGGACGGCCTTGAGCTTGTCGAGGTTCACGCGGTGATCGGCCGGGAGCACCGCCATGGCGAAGCCGGCGCCCGCCTTCACCATCACCACCTTGGCCAGTTGCCGCCCCTTGACGTGCTGGAGCGCCGCGGTCTCCTGGGCCGTGTAGGCCTCCGGATGGGAGTGGACCGAATGCGGAACCTTGTTGGCTTCGAGGAACTCTCTGAGCTTCGTGAGGATGGGCATGGGAGCTCCCTCCTTCCGTCAGCGGACGCGCTCCTAGCGGCCTGTCGGAGAAACCGCGCCACTCGCGAACGAACTGCCGCAACGCCTCAAGGTGTTCCGCTCCGAACGCCGGCTTCGCCGGCGAAACTCCTCCTCGGGGGAGGTCCGGAAGGGGGGCGGAGCCCCCCTCCGGGTGACCTAGCGCGGCTCCAGGAGGTGGCGGGCGATCACCATCCGCTGCACCTCCGAGGTCCCCTCGCCGATCTCGCAGAGCTTCACGTCGCGGAAGAAGCGCTCGATGGGGAACTCGCGGATGTAGCCGTAGCCGCCGTGGATCTGGAGGGCCTTGGTGGCGCACTTCATCCCCACCTCGGAGGCAAAGACCTTCGCCATCGAGGCCTCCGTCATCACGGGGCGCCCCTGGTCCTTCCCGTACGCCGCACGCAGGGTCAGGAGCCGCGCCGCCTCGATCTCCGTCGCGAGGTCGGCGAGCATCGCCTGGACCGCCTGGAACTCGCCGATGGCGCGGCCGAAGGCCTGGCGCTCCCTGGCGTACCTGACGGCCTGGTCGAGGGCGCCCTGGGCGAGCCCGACCGCCATCGCCGCCATGGCGATCCGCCCGCCCTCGAGGACGCGCTTGACGTCCCGGAAGCCGCGGTTCTTCTCTCCCAGCAGGTTCTCCTTCGGCACGCGCACCCCTTCGAGGATCAGATTGAAGCCGTGGACATAGGCTTCGGACAGACCGCCGCCGGAGGTCAACAGCGGCAGCTTACCGCCCAGCTCGATGCGCCCGCCTTCGGTGAACGGGCCACCTTCTCCACGCGCGCAAAAGCCGT
>CAZDYT010000113.1:0-9508 GCA_964509395.1 uncultured bacterium | reverse complement strand
AGGCGAGGCGCAGCGCGTGGCGGTGGCGCGGGCCCTGGTGGCGGAGCCGGAGCTATTCCGTGAGCGCATGGCGCGCCGGTATGAACCTGCCGTCTTCGTTTCGGCCACGCGACGGGAGGTTGACGAGCTTGCGCGGTTCCTGCGTGACGGTCCTGGTTGACACGGGGCCTCATACAGAATATCATATTGGTTGGTACAGAAAGCCCGCGGAGCGCACGCGCGGGTAGAGCGCCCGCAGCGCGAGCGGAGCGAGAATGCCGGCCGCGACCAGATTGTTCCACAACACCACGTTGGCGAGCACGGGAAACGGCACGAAGCCGAGCAGGTTCAGTCCCCAGCCGACCACCAACGCGCACGAGGCGGCGGCGAGGAGGACGACGAACAGCAGACGCAGCCAGTTGCCGAGCGAGTGCGGCACCGGAGCGAACCGGAAGTAGTGATAGAGGCCCAGCACGAGGGCCGGGAGCGCCACGACGAAGGCGGCCGCGTAGATCGCCGGGAGCCTCCCCCGCGTCCCTGCGGGGGCTCGGCCCACCCACGCGACCGCCGCGGGGGCGCCGAGGAGGAGGGCGAGGCCGACCGCGCTCGTCAGCGGGGGAAAGTACCAGAAGAGGGCTGCCAGGACCGGGAGCCCGAGCACGGCGGCGCCACCCGCCGCCGGGGCCCGGATGAGCGCGGGGGCCCAGCCCCCCAGCGCCGCGATCGGAAGCGCGACGGCGAGCCCCTCGTCGAACGGCCGCCCCAGGAAAAACGGCAGGACGTACGCCAGCGGCAGCACGACGGCCGCGACGAGGAACGGGTTCTCCCCGAGCCGCGGGGCGTGGGTGGTAGCCCGGGCCCCTGCCGACACGGCACCCCTGCGGACGGCGGCGTCGCTGGCCGCTCGCAGAGCCGTGGCCCCGAAAGACATCGCCCCCGGCACCCCGGACGCCTCCGACGCACTCGATCCCGAGAGCAACGTGACCTGACCCGGCTCGATGTAGGCCCCGTGGTAGCAGTCGGCCCGGCCGTCTTCCCACCGCTCGACCGCGAGGTTCCGCGCGTGTGCCGCGTCCCAGTACTCCCACGTCGCCTTGCGGACGCGCTCGCCGGGCTCGTCCTCGTAGATCCCCTCGGTGGTTTCCGCGTAGCCGTAGGAGCGTCCCTCGTAGGCGAGCCCCGGGGGCGGGGCCGCGCCGCGGTGCCGCTCGAGCCACGCCGGCAGGCCCTCACCGCCCGGCAGCGTCACGGCATCGCCTGGAATCCGGCGGGTGAAGAACCACCGGGTCGGCTCCCCCTCCTTCACCTCTTTGAGGAGGTAGGCCTCCGTGTCCTCGCTCTCGCAGCACCACTCGCTGACCCGGTAGCCCTCGGCGTCCCAGTAGCTCGAGTGGTCGGTCACCTCCCACTCGCGGCCGTCGAAGCGGAGCGTCTGGCCAACGCGCGGGTCGGCTCCCTCCAGGCCGGACCGGCTCGCTGGCGACACCCCCGATTCTCCCCGGCGCAGTCTCGGACCCGGGGCCGCTCCGTGTCAAGTTTTGCGGCCCGCGGTCTTACGGCCTGCGGGGCGAGCGGCGCAGCCGGGCGATGATCTCGGCCGGCTGCAGGGAGGGGGCCCAGCGCCGGGCCGAGGGGAGCTGGACGAGCAGGATCCAGCCGGCCGCGACGAGGACGGCATCCCACCGGCGGAAGTGGAGCCCTCGGAGCGCCTCGTGCGTCAGGAACACGTACGCCGCGAAGCGGGCCCGCGGGTGGCGGCGCCAGAGCAGGAGCGCGACGTAGGGCGCGGCCAGACCGTAGGCGACGTAGTTCCAGGGGCGGTCCGGGGCGAAGTTGAGGACGCGGAGACCCCCGAGGCTGGCCGCCTGGAGCACGGGCGCGAGGGCGCACGCCAGCACCAGCGCCGCGATGACCGGCGGTCGCCGCCCGTCCGCTCGTTCCGGCCCACGCTCGCGGTCGGACCTCATGGGTCAGGGTCTCCCTTCCGGAACGGCGTAGGTCGGGTTTTGAGGCAGCGCGCTTCCTGTTGAGGCAGCGCGCCTCCTTGACAGGCCCGCCAACCACGGCTAGATTCCCTTCGAATCTCAGAGCCTGACCATCCAACCTTCGGGGGGGCAGCGAGGCTCCGGCATCGGGTCCCCGATGAGCCGATCCGGGGCCACGCGGGTTGGTTGAGACGAGCGCCAGAGGGGGCGTGGGCCCGATCGTGACCGACGCGCTGGCGGCGCACGCGTCGACGCACGGACGGACCGATACGAGGACACACGAAGAGATCCAGTCGGTCGTCAACCAGCCTCTCAGCGTACAGCAATCAGCGGACCGACGAGTACGGCGGCTGCCTGGCCGACCGGGTGCGGCTTGGCGCTCCGGCTCCAAGGTCGGGCCGCCGAGCGCCACTGTATCGGCGGCGCCTACATGCTGCGTGGGATCGCGGGGGCGATCGGTGACAGCCACCGGGTCGGCCGGGCGTTGTAACGGCAAGGGAGCCACCAGGAATTGCCTCGAGGGCAGGAGGACTGTGCTATGCGCACTGCGGGGATCGGCAAGAGTACGGCGATTGGCTGCCTGGCGATCGTCTCCGCGCTCCTGGCGGCGGGCGCCGCCCAGGCGCAGCAGACGCGGATCAAGTTCTGGCACGCGATGAGCGGCGCCCGCTATGAAGCCATCACCAAAGGAATCGCCGAAGGCTTCAACAAGGTGAACCCGAACTACGTGTTGGAGCCGCTCTATACGGGCTCGTACGACGAAACCGTGACGAAGGCGATCGCCGCGGTCCGCGCCGGTGATCCGCCCCACATCGTGCAGGTCTTCGACGTGGGGACGCAGACGATGCTCGACAGCGGGGCCGCCATTCCGGTCACGGAGCTGGTCAAGCCGGGTGAGATCAACTGGGAGGACTACTTCCCACCCATCATCAACTACTACACGCTGGCAGGGAAACTCCACTCCATGCCGTTCAACTCCTCGACGGCGATCCTGTACTACAACAAGGACGCGTTCAAGAAGGCCGGGCTGGATCCGGACAAGCCGCCGGTCACCTACAACGATATCGAGGAGATGGGGCGGAGGCTCGTGAGCAGCGGGGCGACCCGCGCCGCCCTGACCTTCGGCGAGGCAGCCTGGATCTTCGAGCAGACCTTCGCCTACCACAACCAGCTCTACGCCAACAACGACAACGGACGGAAGGGCCGGGCGACGCAGGTGCTGTTCAACGCACCGTTCGGCGTCGAGGTGCTGAGTCGGTGGAAGAAGTGGGTTGATGAGAAGCTCCTCGTCTATGGTGGCCGCGCGTACGCCGGGAACAAAGCCTTTCTGGCCGGCGAGGTGGCCATGATCCTCCAGTCCACTTCGCAATTGACGACGCTCGAGCGGGGTGCGAGGTTCGCCGTCGGCACGGCCTTCCTCCCCCAAATTGAGGGGAAACCGCGAGGCAGGTCCGTCGTCGGCGGGGCCTCGCTGTGGACCCTGAAGGGGAAAGGGCGCTCCCAGCAGGAGCTTGACGCCATCGCCAAGTTCTTCAAGTTCCTCTCTCAGCCGGAGTACGCGGCCAAGTGGCACCAGGACACCGGCTACTTCCCGGCCACCAAGACCGCGGAGAGGCTGCTCCGGGACGGGGGCTGGTTCCAGCAGCATCCCAATCACGAGACGGCCTTCAAGCAGATTCAACTCGGAGCCGACACCCCGGCCACCCGCGGAGTCCTCCTGGGGAACTTCGTCCAGATCCGCGACATCACCAACACGGCCGTGGAGAAGGTGTTGATCGGCAACCTCGCTCCGCAGGCGGCGCTGGATGAGGCGGCCCGCGAGGCGAACAAGGCCCTGGACGAGTACGGCCGGATTCACCCGTAGCGAAGCGACGATGGAGGGAAGGTTCCCGAACCGGTGGCTGCCGTACGTCCTGGTCCTTCCCTCCGTCGCCATCGTTGTCGTTTTCCTCCTGGTTCCCTCCGGCCAGGCCCTGTATTTGAGCCTGTTCGAGCTCTCTCCGTTCGGCGGGCGCGCGAATTTCATTGGCCTGGGGAACTTCCAGGAACTCCTGGGCTCGAAGGAATACCGGCACAGCGTGCAGGTCAGCCTCCTGTTCGCCGGTGCGGTCGTCCTTTCCGGGATGGTCGTGTCGCTGGGCATCGCGGTGCTGGCGAATCAGCGCATCCCGGGCATTACCATCTACCGAACGGCCCTCCTGTGGCCGTATGCGCTGTCGCCCGCCGTCGCGGGGACGGTCTGGGCCATGCTCTTCGATCCGTCGACGGGGTTCATGACGTTTCTCATCCGCATGACCACCGGGCTCTCCCCGAACTGGATGATGGACGGCGCTTACGCCATGACACTCGCCGTCGCCGCAGCCGCGTGGAAGATGCTGGGATTCAACATCGTCTTCTTTCTTGCCGGGCTCCAGGGGATACCCGGAGAGCTGCTCGAGGCCGCCCACGTGGATGGGGCCAGCCTCCGGCAATCCTTTTTGCGGATCACGTTTCCGCTCCTCTCGCCCATGACATTCTTTCTTCTCGTAATGAACTCGCTGTACGCCTTTTTCGAGGTGTTCGGCCTGATCGACGTGATGACCCAGGGCGGGCCGGCCCGCGCCACAGACCTGTTGATCTACAAACTCTACCGAGATGGCTTCGTGAGCATCCGCTGGGGCTTTGCCTCGGCGCAGTCCGTCCTCCTCTTCGTCATGGTCGGCCTGCTCACGCTCCTGCAGTTCCGCTATGCGGGGCGGCGGGTCTTCTACAGCTGAGGGAGGCTCGTGGTTCCACGCGCGACGCGCCGATTGGCGACGCATCTCGCCCTGGGCGTGTCCGTGGTCGTCGTCGCGTTTCCACTCCTGTACGCCTTCGTGGTCAGCACCGAGGACTTCCGCGAGCTCTTTGAATATCCGCCGCGACTCCTGCCGAGCCGGTGGATGGTCGACAATTACACCCACGCCTGGCAAAAGGTGAACCTGGGACGACTGATGCTCAACAGCACGGGCATCTCGACGGCCGTGGCACTCGGCAAGATCGTGCTGTCGCTGCTGGCCGCCTTCGCGTTCACCTATTTTCCGGACTTTTGGGGGAAGCGGCTGTTCTTCGTCATGATCCTCGTCACCCACATGTTGCCGCTGCCGGTGCGCATCGTCCCCACGTTTCAGCTCATGCACGGCTTTGGCTGGGTCAACACGTACCACGCCCTGACCGTGCCCTTCTTTGCCAGCGCCACCGGGACGCTCCTGTTCCGGCAGCTGTTCCTGACCGTCCCCTCGTCGCTGTCCGACGCGGCTCGGGTGGACGGCGCGGGCCCCATTCAGTTCCTCCTCCGGATTCTGGTTCCGCTGAGCTGGACCAACATCCTGGCCCTGTTCATGGTGGAGTTCGTCTACATGTGGAACCAGTACCTCTGGCCGTTGATCGTCACCACATCCGAGGAGATGCGGGTGGCCCAGATCGGAATCAAAATGCTGGTGGCGACCGATGCCCAGGCCGAGTGGAATGTCATCATGGCGGGGGTCATGGTGGTCATGCTGCCGCCGCTGCTGATCCTGTTGGCATTCCAGAACCATTTCTTGCGCAGCGTCACGTTCGCCCAGGAGAAGTGAACAGCGACCCGGGTCGACGGCTCTGCCGGCCTGAAGAGCCGTCGGCGGGGGCGCCCCCCGAAGATCCGAAGGAGGACGCCGCATGGCCAAGACCGTGGACGAGCTGGAGCTGAGGAAACTCCTCGGCGTGGACGTGGCATCGGAGCGCGCCTCCAGCGCCTACGCCGCCAACGCGCGCTACCTCTCCTCGCTCGACGGCTTCAACATCAAGCGGCCCCCGATCCCACCCCACGTCTTCCGCGCCGAGCGCGACCGGGCGCTGAGTCCCACGACGCCCACCGGCCTCATCCCCCTCGACCTCGGCGCGCGCCTCGAGCTCGACGGCCCCGCCACGACGCCGCTCATCCTCGCGCGGTACGCGCGGATCCGGGCCGGAGAGACGCTGGAGACCCGGCTCAAGGCCAGCACCGAGCTCTACTACGTCATCACCGGCACGGGCCAGACCGTCTTCGGCCGGGACGGGGCGGAGGCGATCACCTGGGGGTCCGGGGACGTCTTCGGCCTCCCCGGCGGCGGCGTGGTCCGCCACGGCGCGGGGCCGAGCGATGCGATCCTCTGGGTCGTGACGAACGAGCCGCAGCTCGCGTTCGAGCGGTGTGAGCCCCCCGGGCCGGGCCAGGGGCCCGTCGAGGCGGTCCACTACCCGGCCGAGGAGATCCGGCGCCGGCTCTACGACGTCTACCGCGACCCCCGCGGGGACCGCATGCCGGGGAAGTCGGTCAACTTCGGGAACGCCGCGCTCGAGCGGACGCGCACGACGACGCCGTCCTTCACGCTCGCGATGAACTCGCTCCTGCCGGGAGAGATGCAGCGCGCCCACCGGCACAACGCGGTGGCCGTGTCGCTGGTCGTGGCCGGCGAGCGCTGCTACTCGATGATCGACGGGGCCCGCGCGGACTGGGAGCCGAACACGGTGATGATCACGCCCCCCACGCTCCTCCACTCGCACCACAACGAGGGGACCGAGCTGGCCCTCTTCCTCATCGTCCAGGACGGGGGGCTCTACTACCACTGCCGGACGATGGGGTTCAGCGAGAAGTAGCGCCCGCGCAGCCCCCCTCTCCCTCCGTCGGCAGGGGAAGGGCCGGGGTGAGGGTGGTGCGTGCTGCCCCCTCACCCGGCCCTCTCCCCCAGCGGGGGAGAGGGAGAGTGATGCGGCTGGAGGTTCGCGAACCAGCGGGTGAGCCGGGAGGGCTCGAGCAGGATCGTCTCGTCGCGCGCGGGCCCCGTCGAGATCAGGCAGATCTCGCAGCCGATGAGCTCCTGGAGCCAGCTCACGTAATCGCGGGCGCGGCCTGGAAGGTCCTCCCAGGCGCGCAGCCCCTCGGTCGGCGCCAACCAGCCCGGCCGCTCCTCGTACACCGGCTCGAGCTTCGCGAGCACGCGCTCCTCGAGCGGCAGCTCCGGCAGTCGCGAGCCGCGATAGCGGTACGCGACGGCCACGCGCACCCGCTGGCATGGGTCGAGCACGTCCAGCTTGGTCACGGCCACGGCGTCGAGCCCGTTGACGCGCACGGCGTGGCGAAGGAGCGGGGCGTCGAACCACCCGCAGCGCCGCGGGCGGCCGGTCACCGACCCGTACTCCTTGCCGCGCGCCCGGATCAGCTCGCCGAGGTCCCCGGTCACTTCCGTGGGAAACGGGCCGCCCCCCACCCGCGTCGCATAGGCCTTGGTGACGCCCAGGACACCGTGGATCCGCGTCGGCGGCACGCCCGTCCCGGTCGCGGCGCCGCCCGCCGAGGCGTTGGAGGCGGTGATGTAGGGGTAGCTGCCGTGATCCACATCCAGCCTCGTCCCGTGGGCCCCTTCGAACATCACGCTCGCGCCGGCGGCGAGCCACTGGTGGAGCAAGAGCGTGGTATCGGCGAGGTGCGACGCGAGGCGCTCGGCGTGGGCGCGGACGGTGCGCAGGACCTCGTCGACGGTGAAACCGGGGTGCCCGTAGAGGCCGCGCAGCAGATGGTTCTTGATCCGGAGGTTCGCCTCGATCTTCTCGCGCAGCAGGGCCTCGTCGGCGAGGTCGCCCATGCGGATGCCGAGGCGGGCCGCCTTGTCCGCATACGCCGGGCCCACGCCCTTGCCGGTCGTCCCGATGCGCGCCTGCTCGGCGACCTGGTCGAGGGCTTTGTGGTACGGCATGATCACGTGGGCATTGCGCGAGATATAGACCCGGTCGAGCGCGATGCCGACCGCGGCGAGCCCGGCCATCTCCTCCAGGAGCGCGTGCGGGTCGACCACGACGCCGCAGCCGATGACGCAGCGCTTGCCCGGGCGGAGGACGCCGGACGGGAGCGACTGGAGGACGTACCGCCGCTCCCCGACCACGACCGTGTGCCCTGCGTTGGGGCCGCCCTGGTAGCGGGCGACCACGTCCACGCAGGGGGCGATCAGGTCGACGATCTTCCCCTTCCCCTCGTCTCCCCACTGAGCGCCGACGACGACGATGTTAGGCACGGGCGCCCCCCAGGGCGGGCTCGAGGACGCGCGCCGGCGCCGCCATGAGGTCGCGGAGCGGGCACGGCTCCTCGTGACCGGTGGCGGGGTCGAGGAGCCGGACCTGCCCCCGCCCGAGGCCGGCGGCGTCGATCACCAGCACCCGCGTGGCCCGGATCTCGCGCGCGTAGGCCAGGGACTCGGCCAGCGGCCGGCTCATGATGTCCCGGCAGACGGCGAGCCCCAGGTCCCGGAGCCGGCGCGAGAGGGTGAGCGCCGTCGTCTTGTCCTCGGTGAAGTCGATGATGAAGACCTCCGGCCCGCGGACCGGCAGCTCGACCCCCTGCGCCTCGAGCGCGAGGAGGAGCCGGCTGATGTCGAAGGCGAAGCCGGTCGCGGGGCAAGGCTCCCCGAAGCGGGCCAGGAGGTGGTCGTAGCGCCCGCCGCCGCACAGCTCCGCGCCGAACCCCTCCGCGTACCCCTCGAAGTTGACGCCGGAGTAGTAGTCGAAGCCCCGCACCTCGCCGAGGTCGAGGATGATCGCGTCGGCGAGGCCGTAGGCGGTGAGGAGGCGGTGAACCTCCGTGAGGCTCGCGACGGCCCGCTCGGAGCGCGGGTCCTCGACGAGCGCCGCCGCGCGCGTGAGGACCTCGGCGCGGCCGTAGAGCGTCGGCAGCGCGAGGAGGAGCTCCGCCGTCGCCGACGACACCCTGAGCTCGCCCACCAGGCGCTGGAGCTCCGCGGCGTCCTTCCGCCGGAGAGCGTCCCGAAGCGCGCGCGCGACCGCGCGCTCCACCCCGAGCCCTTCGATGACCCCGCGGACGAACTCGACCTGTCCCACGTCGATCTGGAAGCGCCCCAGCCCCGCCGCCCGGAACCCTTCGATCGCCATCGCGATCATCTCGGCGTCCGCCTCGGGCTTGTCCAGGCCGATCAGCTCCACACCCGCCTGGTAGAACTCCCGCTGCCGCCCGACCCGGGGCTCGTCGTAGCGAAAGACGTTCGTGCGGTAGGCGAGCCGGTAGGGCTTGGGCCGGTCGCGGAGCCGCGTGGCGGCGATGCGCGCGATCTGCGGCGTCACGTCCGCGCGCAGCGCCAGCATCCGGCCGGTCTCGCGGTCGACGAGCTTGAACATCCGCTCCTGGAGGGCTTCGTCGGTCCCGAGAGCCAGGACGTCGAAAAACTCGTAGGTCGGGGTCATGACCTCGCGGAACCCCCAGAGGCGGAAGACGGCCATCAGCCGCTCCTGGAGCCCGCGGAGCCGGGCGGCCTCGTCGGGGAGGTAGATCTTGACCCCGGTGGGGAGCTGCGAGTGGAGACTCCGACGGTCCATAGCACGACACCCCGGTGAGGGGCAAACCCGCAGAAGTATACGGGCAAACGGGAGTGAACGCCAGGGCTTTCTCAGGCCGTCCGGCCTGCGGTCAGGATTGACGCCGCGGCGACGCGCTCGGGGCGCCCCTCGCTCTCGAACCACCTGAGCCGGTCCCGCAGTCGGACGACGTCGCCGATGATGAT
>CAZDYT010000112.1:0-9538 GCA_964509395.1 uncultured bacterium | reverse complement strand
TACCCGTCACGGCCTCAGCATTGGCTAGGACATCCCGGCGCTGCGGCCGGTCAGGGCCCGCCACGCCCCCGCCGCAGCACCTCGGGGTTGACACAGTGGAGAGGCGACTCGCCACGGACGAGGACCCGCACCGCCTCTTCGGCGACCCGACGCTTGAGCTCCGACCGGCCTTCCTCGGAGTACCAGGCGCCGTGCGGCGTCACGACGACGGTGTCCATTCTCAAGAGCGGGCTCGCGGGGTCGAGCGGCTCCTGCTCGGTGACGTCGAGGCCGGCCCCCCCGAGGCGACCGGCCCCGAGCGCCTCGCTGAGCGCGGCCGTGTCCACGATGCCCCCGCGAGCCGTGTTGATGAGGACGGCCGTCGGCTTCATCCGGGCGAGCGCGCTCGCGTCGATGAGGTGCCGCGTCTCGGCCGTCAGGGGGCAGTGGATGGTCAGGAAGTCCGACTCCGCGAGAAGGCGATCGAACCCGACGGGCGTCACGCCGGCCGGGAACTCGGCGATGTAGGGATCGTGCGCCAGGAGCCGCACATCGAAGCCGGCGAGCTTCCGCGCCACGCGGCTGCCGATCCGGCCGCAGCCGACGATGCCGATCGTCTGGCCGACCAACCGGTGGATCGGCTGGACCTCGAAGACGCTCCAGCGCCCGGCCCGCGTCTGCCGGTCGAGCTGCGGGATCTTCCGCGCCAGCGCCAGGAAGAGGGCGACGGCGTGGTTCGCCACCTCGTCCGTCCCGTAGTCGGGGACGTTCACGACCGGGATCCCGCGCTCGGTCGCCGCCTGAACGTCCATACCGTCCACGCCGACCCCGTAGCGCACCAGGAGCCGCAGCCGCGGCAGCCCTTCGACCACGCGCCGGCTGACGTCGCCGTACTGGACGAGGAGGCCGTCGGCTTCGCCGCACAGCCGCAGGAAGTCGTCCTCGGTCCTGGCCACCGTCAGGCCGAAGCGAAGCCCCGCCGCGGTGAAGACCGCTTCTTCCTCGGCGATGTTGGCGTGATCGAGGCCGCAGATCAGGACGAAGGGATGGGCGTGGGCCCCGGGGGCGCGCGCCGTCTCGGTCCGCGGCTCGGGGCTCATCCCCGTTTCATGGGTGTCCATGACGCAGCGGCGCGCGCCCCGAGCTGAGGCGCGAGCACCGGTAGGACGCAGGGAGGAGGCGGGCCGAGGCGTATGCCGCATACGTTGAGGCCCGCCGACGACCGAGGACGACCCGGGGCGACGCGCATCGGCTCGGGGCTCATCCCCGTTTCATGGGGCGCCCACAGCAAATCTTCTGAACCGGCGCCGTCTTCTTGCAGCGCGGGCAGTAGTAGCCGGCCATGCCTCGCTCAGAGCCGCTCGATGATCGTCGCGATCCCCTGCCCGAACCCGATGCACATCGTCTGGAGGCCGAAGCGCCCGCCCGACCGCTCCAGCTTGTGGAGCAGCGCCGTCAGGAGCTTGGCTCCCGAGCAACCGAGCGGGTGCCCGAGGGCGATGGCGCCCCCGTTCACGTTCACCTTCGACATGTCGGGATGGAGCTCGTGCTCCCACGCGAGCACGACCGACGCGAAGGCCTCGTTGATCTCGATGCGGTCGATGTCCGCGAGCCGGAGCCCGGCCTTCCGGAGGACCCGCTGAGTGGCCGGGATGGGTCCCGTCAGCATGATCGTCGGGTCCACGCCCGCCAGCGCGGTGGCCACGAACCGGGCGCGCGGCCGGAGCCCGAGCGCCCGGGCCTTCTCGCGCGACATGACGAGCAGGGCCGCCGCGCCGTCCGAGATCTGGCTCGAGTTGGCGGCTGTCACGACACCGTCGGGCTTGAACGACGGCGCGAGGCTCGCCATCTTCTCGCGATTGACCGGCACGCGCACACCCTCGTCGGTGTCGAATACCGAGCCATCGGGAAGCGTGACCGGCACGATCTCGCGCTTGAAGCGCCCTTCGGCGATCGCCCGGCCGGCCTTCTCGTGGCTCTGCGCCGCGAACTCATCAAGCTCCGTGCGCGTGAGCCCCCACTTCTCGGCGATCAGCTCCGCGGAGATCCCCTGCGGCACGATGCCGTAGCGCTCCGCGAGCTTCGGGCTGATCGGGCCCTCGCCGGGCCCCTGGGCGTTCGAGCCCATCGGCACGCGGCTCATGTTCTCCACGCCGCCGACGATCACGCAGTCCTGCTGCCCCGACGCGACCATGCCAAAGCCGAAGTTCGCGGCCTGCTGGCCCGAGCCGCACATGCGGTCGAGCGTCACGCCGCAGACGTCGAGCGGGAAGCCGGCGATGAGGGCGGCGTTCCGGGCGATGTTGAACCCTTGTTCGCCGACCTGGTCCACGCACCCCAGGATCACGTCCTCGACGACCTCCGGGTCCACACCGGCTCGCTGAACGAGGGCCTGCAGCACGTGCGCCATGAGGTCGTCCGGTCGGACGGCGGCGAGCTTCCCGTTCTTCTTGCCGACAGCCGAGCGGACGGCTTCGACGATGACGGCTTCTGGCATCGGGAGGCCTCCTCGACGCGGGATCGCTGGACGCGAGCGTCCTGTCCACTATACCGGCGCGGCGAGCGGGCTGCAACCCGCGGAGGTCGCCGGGCGTCGCGGGCCCTTGTGATCGGCGAGCCTCCGGTCGAGCCGGCGCGGCTCCCCGCGGGCCGCCTCCCGGCGCGGCTTCCCGCTCACGGGCCTCCCGTCGGGCCGGCGCACCGGAACCCGATGAGGATGTGGCGGCTCTCGGCCGGCCGGCCGTGGCGGAAGGCTGGACGGCAGAGCCCCGCGTCGTCGTCCCAGGCACAGCCCTTCAAGATGCGGCGACCGTTCGCGAGGCTCGACGCCGTCCACTGGAACACGTTTCCGGCGGCGTCGAGCACGCCGTAGGGGCTCGCGCCCCGGGGGTATCGCGTGACCGGCGTGGTGCCCCCGGGCCCGCGGGCCGCGCTATCGAGCCGCTCCGGGTCCCAGCGGTCTCCCCACGGAAAGATCCGCCCCGCGTCCCCCCGCGCCGCCTTTTCCCACTCGGCCTCGCTCGGGAGGCGGAGCGCGGGATGCCGCCACCGGCAGTACGCCTCGGCGTCGAACGCGCTCGCCAGCACCACGGGGTGGTCCGCCAGGCCCTCGGGCGGTTGCCCGTCCCGCCAGAGATACCGGGTCACCTCGCGATCGTAGTCGTGAACGAGAAACCCCTGGCGCAGGTACTCGTCGCGCCCGATGCCCGGCGGCCGGTGGCCGGTTCGGGCGACAAAGGCCGCATACTCTGCCTGGGTCACGAGGAGGCGATCGATGCAGAAGGCCGGGAGGGTCACGTGCCCGCGGGCGAGCTCGGCCTCGAACCACCCGGCCTCCCGCACGGCCGGGCTCGACAGGGCGTAGGCGAGCCGGCGCTCGGCGGCGTCGCTGCCCATCCAGAACGCCCCCGCGCGGACCGGAACCATGCGCTCCGGCTCGGCGCAGCCCGCCGTCGTGACGAGCCCGGAGGCCAGCAGCAGGGCCAGGATCATCGGGCTGCGACCGCCTGCGCCGCGATCTTCTCGAAGATCGGGTCCAACTCGGCGCCGACCTTCGTCACCTCGGGGTGGCGATAGGGCTGGAAGAGCGCGGAGGGTCGGACGTACGTCAGGGTCGCCGTGCCGTCCGCGTTCTCATAGAGATACATCCGGATGGGCGCCTCGTACGCGGCAGGCGGGTCGGCCTGGATGAGGCGCACGGCGAAGTCGTTCCGGAAGACCATGAAGACCTGATTCCCCGGGATCTTCACCCCCCGGGTCGCGGCGCCTTGCTGGGCGTTGGCGTGGCACACGAGGCCCATCCGCTGGTCGGCGATGGCCTGCTCGAGCCTGGCGGCCACCGTCGCGAACGGAGCCTTCGACACGAGCACGATCCTCCCCTCCTCCGCCCGCGCGGAGGCCGACACGGCGAGAAGCATGAGAAGGGCCGCTGCGAAGCGGACGCGTGCGACGGTCATCCCGCACCTCCCGGTGTGATTTCGGAGGCCCTCAGATCCCTCCTGAAGCGAGCCACGCGCGCTCACCGGCTCAGTCGAGGGGCAGCGCTTTTTCGTAGAGGACGAACGCCGAGCGGCGGGTGGCGGCGAGGGCCTCTCGGATCAGACCCGTTCCCTTCCCCGCCCCCTGGGCGAGGAGGGACTCGAAGAAGCCGGTGTAGAAGTGATCGGGAGACACGGTGACGGTGACCTTGAGGCGCCAGCCCGGCGCATGGAGCGGGCGGCGGTAGCGGAACACGAAGCTCGCCCCGGGCGCTACCCGCGTGTCGGCCAGCTCGCGGGAGAGATCCGGGCTCACCTCGCGCCCGATGGCCCGCTCCTCGCGGCTCCCGGGGACGGGCCGGCCCTGGGCGTCCCGAAGCTCGAGGCGCGCCACCACGCGGGGAGTCACGTACGTGGGGAAGTAGTGGCCCACCCTGGTGTTGCTCAGGGTCAGGGTGGCGGTCGCGATGTCGCCCGGGCGGTACCGTTCCCGGTCGGTCGCGAGCGTGATCGTGACCCCCGAACGCACCATCTCAGGATCGTGGATCCCGCGCCAGAGGTGGCGGCGGTCGGGCATGTGGCACTCCTGGCACGGCATGCCGGCCTGAGCGAACGGGCTCGCCTTCCACTCGTTATACGTGTTTTCAATGAGCTTCCCGTTCAGAGCGAAGCCGTCCTCGGGGAACTGGTGGCACCCCTTGCAGAACTCGGCCCGGAGGAAGGCCGGCGTCCGCGTGACGCCGTTGTGGGGAAGCTGCTCGCGCGGGACGTCGCTCGCGAGGCTGCCATCGCGGCGGGGCGGCCCGAAGCGCTGATACCCGCGGACGTGGCAGGCGGCGCACGCGAGCCCGCGCGCCTGGAGCGTCGCGTCGAAGGCGGGGTTCGCACGGTATCCGCCTCTGCCGTCCGCGAGCTTCTCCTGCTGCTCGCTGAGCGGCGCATGGCAGGTGTAACAGTCGAGCGCGGAGGCGGGATCGCTCTCGATCATCTCCACGAGCTGGCCCTTGACGCCCGGGCTCACGGCCTTGGCATGGATCGTGGTCTGCCAGTCCGCGAACTGGGCCGGATGGCAGGCGCCGCAGCTCTCGGGCAGGAGGGAGGCCTCCAGCGCCGAGAAGCGCGCCGGGGGCTTGCCCTGCAGTGGGATCGGGACCCGCCAGTGCCGGGCCAGGAACTCCTGCTGCTCGGCCTCGGACCAGCGGGGCAGTTGCTGGGCGCTGCCGGGCAGCGCCAACCCGAAGCCGGCCGCGACGAGGACGAAAAGGAGGCGACGGCTCATTGCCATCGCCTCCTTTTTACCACCCCTCTGGCCCCGCGTTACGGCTTCTTCACGGCGCAGGGGTTCGTCGCGGCGCACGGGTTCTTCGCAGCACACGGGTTCTTGGCCGCGCAGGGGTTTTTCGCGGCGCACGGGTTCTGCGCCGCACACGGGTTCTTCTTCACGGCGCAGGGGTTCTGCGCGGCGCAGGGGTTCGCCCCACTCGCCTGGGCGATGTAGATGTACACGGCGCGCCGCGCCCCGTTCTTGTCGACGTACGAAACCGTCACCTGCTCACCCGGCTTCAGGTCCGTCAAACGCTTTGGAACGGGGCCTTGCCGAACCTGGGTCCGCGGATCCAGGCTCAGCGTCAAGGGACCCTCCGCCGTCCTGACCTGGAGTGATCCAGGCTGGACGCCGGTCACCGTCGCCTTGGCCATCCGGGCCTTGGCGGGGATCGCGGCGCCGCCGGCCGCGCAGGGATTCTTGGCGGCACACGGGTTCTTCGCCGCGCACGGGTTCTTCGCGGCGCAGGGATTGCCCGCCTTGACCGCGCAGGGATTCTTCGCCGCGCACGGATTGGTGGTCTGGGCGACGACGCCAGCGCCTACGGTCAAGACGGCAGCAACGGACACGGTGCTGAGAGCCTCTTTCAGCATCGGGTTCACCTCCTCCCATCTCCCTCGTGGGGAGAGAATGGGCCCGGTCGTGCCGGGCCGGTCAGTTCGCCCGCCTCGCGGGAGTCACCTCGAGCAATCGGCGCACGACCGCATGGGCCGCGGGGCCATTCCAGTCTCTGCCTCCGGCTCCCGCCGCCTGCACGACCCCCGCCCGATCGATCAAAAAGTGGGTGGGCGTCAAGCGGACCCCGTAGGTTTGGGCCAGCTCCCCGTCGGCGTCGATCACCACGGGGAACGTGAGCCCGAGCTCGGCGACGTAGGCCCTCACCCGCTCGGCCGGCTCCCCCAGGTTGATCCCGATCACGCGCAACCCTTCCCGGCGCTTGGCCTTCCAGAGGGCTTCCAGGGAGGGAAACTCCCTCCGGCAGTGGGGTCACCACGTCGCCCAGAACACGAGGACCGCCGCCGTGCCCGTTCGAGCGGGAACGCCGACCGAACGGCCGTCGAGGCCCGGGAGGGTGAACTCGGGAGCCCTGATCCCGCTCTCGAACCGCACGAGGCCCAGGCTCTCGAACGGGCCCGGCTCTCCCGCAACGCCAGGGGTCGCGAGGGTCAGGAGCATCAGCCCCAGGAGCGGCCGTGCCACGGTCCGGGTCATGGCGTCTTGGCGTTCACGAAGGTCTCCCGGATGTAGCGCACCACGCCCCGGATCTCCTCGTCCGAGAGCACGTGCCCGTAGGGCTTCATGGTGTCGAACCCGATCACGTCCGTCGCGCCGATCCGCCCCTTCTTGATGAGCGCGAAGAGAAACTCGTCGGAGAAGCGATCCATGAACGACGGGTCATGGTAGTCGGCGGGGGCCGGCTGGATCTCGCTCACGAAGCCCGGCGGCGCGGGCTGGCGGGAGCTGGCCCGGGTCCCGTCCCCCCGCCCCTCGTGTCCGTGGCAGACCGCGCACGCGTCGTTGAAGATCTCTTGCACCTCCGCCGACTGCGGCGCGCCTGACCGGAACGCCCGCTCGAACTGGATCAGCGCCCGAATCTGCTCGTCCTCGAGGACGTCCTCAAACGCGGGCATGGCGACCGCCTGCAGGGAGGAGCCCGGCACCTCGCGGTTGAGGACCGCGAGCTTTCCGTACTTGACCACCTCGAAGAGATACTCGTCGGTCAGGCGCGACATGTAGTGTCGGTCGTTGAAGACCTGCGGACGCGGCATCGTGCTGAGCCACGACGGCCCGTGGCCGTCGCCCGTCGCCCCGTGGCAGGCAAAGCAGATTTCCTTGTACACGCTCTCGCCCAGCTTGAGGTCCCCCGGGGCGGGGCCCGGCGCCCCGTGGGCGGAGGCGACGAGCCACGCGCCCACGCAGGCACAGAGCCCCACCCAGCGCCACTGGTGCATGCCGCCCCTCGATGATCAGCATCGTCTGACTGCATCCGCGGGAGGACCCTGGCTCGTCCCCCGGCCCCTTGCTACCTCAACCCTGCCTTCTTCTCCAGCTCGATCCGCTTCTGCTCCCACTCCTTCATGGCCTTGTAGACCTGGGGCGTCAGCGACGCCACGTAGGTGTAGAGGTCGATGTACTCCTGAGAGTTCGGGTCCATCGGCTCACGGCCGAGGAAGACCGTGTTTCACATGTCGTTGAGGATGCCGATGGTCGCGATGATCCCGGGCCCGGCGATCCGTGGATAATGCAGGGCGGCCCCGCGGAGGTCCGGGATCGGGATCGGCATCCGGGTGCCGTCGACGGCGACGGCCGTCCCGCCGATGGTCCCGCCTCGCGGGTGGCACCCCGCGCATCCCAGCTGGTTGAAGAGCGTCTGTCCCCGGGCGACGGCCGCATCGACGCTGTCATTCGGCTTGAGCGTCTCCATGTACACCCCGGCCTTGATCTCCCTCTTCTGCTGGGCCAGAGCCGGGCTCACCCAGACGCCGACGAGCCCCGCCACGAGGGCTAACGCGAGAGACCTCTTCATGCGACTCACCTCCTCTCGACGTGAGAGGCTCCGGGGGGACGCCCCGCTGCCGACGCGCCCGGCCGGAGCCCGGCGGGCCCTGCCACCGAAACGGCCAGCTCCCGCCACTGCCGGCCGTGATCCTGGCTGACAAACACGAGCCCGCCCGTGCCGGCATAGAGCGTCCCGGGCCGGTGCGGATTCGTCGCCACAACGGTGACCGTGAGGGTGAGGACGTCTTCACCCACGAGCTGCCACGAGGAGCCCGCGGCATCCCAGCGGTAGACGCCGCCCACCGTCCCGGCGAACCGCTCGCCATCGGACGTGGCGAGCAGGGAGAGGACCGTGCGGTTCCGCAGCCCGTCGTTGAGAGGCTCCCAGTGGCCGCCGCCGTCCGTCGTCACGAACACGCCGCTACCGGCGGTCCCCGCGTACAGGGCGTCGGGCCGGGTCGGGTCCAGCACCAGCGCCCGGACCCGGCGATCGGTCAGGCCCTGATTCATCCCCTGCCAGCGGCGTCCCCCGTCCTCACTCCGGTAGACGCCGCCGAACCCCCCGGCGTAGATCCGACCCGGATGGGCGGGGTCCAGCCGGAGGACCCGGATGTCACGAGCGTCGAGCCCTTCGCGGCGAGGCGCCCACGCGCGCCCTTGATCCCAGCTCCAGAAGACCCCCTGGTCGGTCGCGGCGTAGAGCACCGTGGGACGCTCGGGCTGGACCACGAGACTCCGGATGTTCCGGGCGGCGATCGCACGGCCGGCTCGACGCCACGCGGCGCCGCCATCGCGGGAGACGAACACCCCGGAGTCGGTGCCCGCATACAGGATCCGCGGCGAGACGGGGTCCAACGCGAGGGTGAGCACCGCGGGGTCCTCCAGGCCGCGGGAGCTGGCGACCCACTGGCGTCCCCCGTCGACGCTCTTGTAGACCCCGCTCCCGAACGCGGCGAGGTAGAGGGTCCCCGGTTCCTCGGGGTGCGCGATCAGCTGGACCACGACGCCCGCGAACGGCCCACCGTGCATGACCACGTGGTTCGCGGCGGCCGGCCGGCCCAGGACGAGGCCCAGCAGACCCGCGGCCAGCAGGCTGAGCCAGGACCGCCGCATCGCGCCTCTCCGGAGCCCGAAGAGAGAGCTCACCGCGCGCGCAGAGACGTCGTGGGCCGGCTCACCCCGCTCCCCGCGGCGCCGGTCCAACACGGAGACCTGGGTACCCTCGCGGAGGGATGGAAGGCCCCGTGGACCCGAGCCAGCCGGTGGGTCCGTCTGCGGAGCCGCCATCGCCAGGACACACGACCGCGCGCTCGAGCCCACGCGCTACCAGCGGTGCATCCGGGAGCTGATCCAGCCCAGCGAGTGCCTCATGGGGATCCCCGAGAGCGATCCGCATCCCGGCGCGTGGCTCCCGCCGGGCGGCCTGCGAGGCGCTCGTGACCCTGTGTTCACTTGCACGTGGGGCTTTGTGCCGCGGCAGGGCTGATCTTCTGTGCCACATCCGCTGCCAAGATCTTGGCGCAGTCGGCGTGCAGAACTTTGGCCGCGCAGGGGTTCAGCGTCTTCGCCGCGCAGGGGTTCAGCGTCTTCGCCGCGCAGGGGTTCAGCGTCTTCGCCGCACACGGGTTCAGCGTCTTCGCGGCGCACGGGTTCAGCGTCTTCGCCGCGCAGGGATTGAGGGTCTTCGCCGCGCAGGGGTTCAGCGTCTTCGCCGCGCAGGGGTTCAGGGTCTTCGCCGCGCAGGGGTTCAGGGTCTTCG
>CAZDYT010000111.1:0-9572 GCA_964509395.1 uncultured bacterium | reverse complement strand
GTCGATCCGCTGCATCCCGATCGGGGGCTCGGCGGCGCCCCGGAGCCTCATCGAGCTGTACGAGGAGAAGTTCGGCGTCCACATGGCCCATGCCTGGGGGATGACGGAGATGACGCCGCTCGGGACCGTCTCGCGGCTCAAGTCCTACATGGAGGCGTGGCCGGACGACCAGCGGTACGGGGTGCGGGCCAAACAGGGCTACGCGGTCGCTGGTGTGGACCTGCGGGCGGTGGACGACCGGGGGCAGGAAGTGCCCTGGGACGGGAAGACCATGGGGGAGCTCCAGGTGCGCGGCCCCTGGGTCGCCCGGGCCTACTACGAAAACCCCGAGGGCGCCCGGCAGTTCACGCCCGACGGCTGGTTCCGGACGGGCGACGTCGTGACGATCGATCCGGAGGGATACATCCAGATCACGGACCGGACCAAGGACCTCATCAAATCGGGTGGCGAGTGGATCTCCAGCGTGGACATGGAGAGCCTCATCATGGGGCATCCCAAGGTGCTGGAGGCCGCGGTCATCGCCGTCCCGCACCCCAAGTGGGTCGAGCGCCCGCTCGCGTGCGTCGTGCCCAAGGCCGACTACCGGGGGGCCCTCACGGCCGAGGAGATCCTGGAGTTCCTGCGCCCGCAGGTCGCCAAGTGGACGCTCCCGGACGAGGTGCTCTTCCTCGAGGCGATCCCGAAGACCAGCGTCGGCAAGTTCGACAAGAAGCTGCTCAGGCAAATGTTGGCTGGAGGTTACAAGGCATAATCGCGGTCTGCTGTGAGAAACCCGCAAAGCGTTGACGCCGGGGAGTTCAGCGTCCCGGACTCCCCGAGGGACAGAGGATCATGGGGAGGTCGCGCGGTATTCGCTAAGTGCGGCGCCTGGCGCCCTCGCTTGACGGAAGACCCGGCATGGCCGTAGCGTAGCTGCATGGCGGGGGAGGCAGCAACGCCTCCGGTGCGGGTTCCCGGACGACACTCGGGTGCCCTCGTTGTTGACCACGATAGGGGCCGGCGGAGGCGTTCGCCTCTTGCGAACGGTTTTCCCGCGTGCGCGGGTCCTGTTGCCCTGCAAGCCTCCTGCGAGCGCCTGAGCGAGGCCGGCATGGTTGCAGATGAAAGGGGGGGAGGTGAGCCGAGATACGAGTACTCCGCGAGACGCGGACGACCGATGAGGAGAGTTGACAGGAACACAGGAGGGGAGCATGCGCGAAGAGAAGCCATCCCCGCATGTTGATTCGCTGAAGGCCCAGTTCGCGGAAGGCAAGATCGATCGGCGCGAGTTCCTGCGCTTCGCAACGCTCATGGGGCTCTCGGCGGCGGCGGCCTATGCCTTTGTTGCCAAGGTCACGGGCGAGAAACTCGTGGCCCCGGCACACGCGGCGATGTCCAAGGGCGGCACGCTTCGGATCGGCAGCCGAATCAAGGAGATCAAGAGCCCGCATACCTATTCCTGGGGTGCCTGGGACAGCAATATCTCGCGCCAGGTGTGCGAGTATCTGACGCTCACCGACGACCACAATGTCACGCATCCTTTTCTGCTGAGGAAGTGGGAGCCCAGTCCTGACCTCAAGACCTGGACGCTCCATGTCCGCCCGGACGTCAAGTGGCGCAGCGGCGCGCCGTTCACCGCCGAGGACGTGGTCTGGAACCTCAAGCGTGTGCTCGATCCGGCGGTCGGCTCCTCGGTCGTCGGTCTGATGAAGGGCTACATGCTCGAGGAATACGACACCGGGGAGAAAGACGAGAAGGGCAATCCCAAGAAGTCTGTGCGGCTGTGGGACGCGAACGCGATCGAGAAGGTGAATGACCAGACCGTGCGCCTCAATTGCAAGGTGCCGCAGATCGCCGTGCCCGAGCACCTCTTCCACTATCCGCTCGGGATCCTCAACCCGGGCGACAACGGCGTGTTCAGGGTTGGCTCCCAGGGGACCGGGCCGTTCGAGCTGGTGGAGTTCGAGCTCGGCAAGAAGGCGGTCCTCAAGGCCCGCAAGGGCTACTGGGGCGAGGGGCCCTATCTGGACGCGGTGGAATTCATCGACATGGGCGACGACCCGACGGCGCCGATCTCGGCGATGGCCTCCAAGCAGATTCACGGGCTCGTCAGCGCGGACCCGGTGCAGTTCGACGCGCTCAAGGCCCTGCCGCACGTCCAACTCTACCAGGTGCCGACGGCGGAGACCGCGGTGCTTCGCGTCAAGGTGACCGAGAAGCCGTTCAGTGACCCGCGGGTGCGCAAGGCGATGCGGCTCGCGGTCGACTCCAAAGCCATCGTCCAGGTGGCGCTCCGCGGCATCGGGCTCCCCGGCGAGCATCACCACGTGGCGCCAGCCCATCCCGACTATGCCAAGCTCAAGCCGATGACTCGTGACACGGCGGCGGCCAAGAAGCTGCTCGCGGAGGCCGGCTATCCGAACGGGTTCGACGCTGAGCTCTCCTGCCCCAAGGATCCGCCGTGGAACGGCGCCGAATCCCTGGCGGCCATCGAGCAGTGGAAGGGGGCCGGGATCCGGGTCAAGCTCAACCTCATGCCGGGGCAGCAATTCTGGGAGGTGTGGGACAAGGTGCCGTTCGCCTGCACCATCTGGTACCACCGCCCGCTCGGCTTCATGGTGCTGGGCCTCGCCTATCGCAGTGGCGTACCCTGGAACGAGAGCAGTTATGCGAACCCCGAGTTCGACAAGCTGCTCACCGAGGCCGAAGGCACCATCGATCTCGCAAAGCGGCGGGCCATCATGGCCAAGCTCGAAGCGATCATGCAGGAGGACGGGCCCATCGTGCAGCCGCTCTGGCGCAACAACTTCACCTTCTACGACAAGAAGGTGAAGGGCTTCTCGGTGCATCCGACCAACTACATCTTCGCGAACAAGCTCGCGATCGAGGCGTAGACCCAGGTCTCAAACGCGAACTGAGGAGGGGCGACCTCCCGGGCGGCCACGGCCTCCGGGAGGCGCCTCCGGAGACCGATGGTCCGCTTCCTCCTCAAGCGCCTGCTCGGGCTCCTGCTGACGCTCCTCGGCGCCTCTTTCCTGGTCTTCGCGGTGACCGAGTTCTCGCCGGGGAACGTCGCGCGCAAAACGCTCGGCCCCTACGCGCTCCAGTCGCAGGTCGACCTGCTCTACAAGCGCCTTCACCTGGGCGATCCGCTACTGGTGCGCTACGTCCGGTGGATGGGCGTGCTGGTGGGTGCCGTCGACGATCCGCTCCAGGATCCGGCGCTCAAGCTGGGTTTCACTGATCCACGCGGCAAGCGCTACTTCGGCAACTTCGGCTACTCGACGCTGTTCAAGGCACCGGTCAACGATGTGATCTGGGATCGCATCGGCCATACGGCGAGGCTGGCCGGCCTCGCCTTTGCCCTCATCGTGCCGCTCTCGCTGATCGCCGGCATCCTGGCGGGCATGCGGGAACGCAGCCGGCTCGATCGGAGCATTTCGCTGGCCAGTATCGTGGCCACCTCAATTCCCGAGTTCGCCTCCGGCGTGTTCCTGACCGCCATCTTCGTCGTCGGCCTCGGCCTGTTGCCCGGCACCAGCCCGATGGATCGCGGCACCGGCTGGTCGATCACCGCCCAACTGGTGCTGCCGGTCGCCGTGCTGGTGCTCTACGACTCGGGCTATGTCGCCCGCATGGTGCGCGGCTCGATGGCCGAGGTCATGAACAAGCCGTTCATCCGAACCGCCGCTCTCAAGGGTCTGCCGCGTCGCGAAGTGATCCTCAGGCATGCGGTGCGCAACGCCATGATCGCGCCCTTCACGGTGATCCTCCTGCAGATCAACTTCCTCATCAGCGGCGTGGTGGTGACGGAAATGGTGTTCGCCTATCCAGGCTTCGGCCGGATGCTGCTCGAAGCATCCCTCTTCGGCGACATCGCGCTGATCGAGGCGGCGACGCTCATCGCGCTCGTGGTGGCGACCGCGACCCAGCTCGTCAGCGACCTCGGCTACATGGCGCTCAACCCGCAGATTCGGCTCGCATGATCGACGTCGTCCCTATCGAGGCGATCGAGGAACGGAGCCCGCCGAGCCTGGTCTGGCGGTTGCCGACTTCTCGCGTGGCCATGGTCGGGGTCTCCCTCATCTCGTTCTGGGTGATGCTGGCGGTTCTGGCGCCGTGGCTCGGCCTGCAGCCGCCCAACGCCCAGGACTACGCGGCGATCGCGCAACCCCGTCCGTCGGCCCAGCACTGGCTCGGCGTCGACCCGCTGGGCCGCGACGTCCTCTCGCGCCTTATCTGGGGCGCACGCACCGTCCTCACCGTCGCGCCGATGGCCGTGATCGCCGCCTATCTCGTCGGCTGCACCCTGGGGCTCCTCGCGGGCTACTGCGGCGGGTTCGTCGATGTGCTCATCAGCCGGCTGTCGGACGTGATCCTCGCCTTTCCGGTGATCGTCCTCTACGTGATCCTGATCGCGAACATCGGACCGTCGGCGCTCAACATCATCGTGGCCGTGGTGCTGGCCTCGGCCCCCGGCATCGGGCGCATCGTGCGGAGCCTCGTGCTTGAGCTGAAGAACCTCGACTTCGTGGCGGCTGCCCAGCTTCGGCGGGAGTCGGCGATCTACATCATGGTGGTGGAGCTCTTGCCCAACTGTCGGGGCCCGCTCATCACCGACCTCTGCCTGCGTCTCGGCTACACGACCATCACGCTCGGCATCCTCGGCTTTCTGGGCCTCGGGCTCCCGCCCCCCGATCCAGACTGGGGCGGCATGGCGCAGGAGGCGACGGCGATGATCACCGTGTGGCCGCACATGGCGCTCGTGCCCTGCGTCGCCATCGTCTCGCTGGTACTCGGCTTCAACCTGCTCGGCGACGGCCTGCGCGAGCTCGCGCTCGAGGAGTAGGCGTCGCCATGCCCACGCTGCTCGCCATCTCGGGGCTCCGGGTTGAGTACCGCACGGCGACCGGCGTGCTCCCGGCCATTTCTGACTTCTCGCTCGAGATCCTGGCGGGCGAGAGCTTCGGTCTCGTCGGGGAGAGCGGCTGCGGCAAGTCGACGCTTGCCATGGCGATCATGGGGCACCTCGAGCGCAACGGCGCGATCACCGCGGGCGAGATCCGCTTCGAGGGCAAGGACTTGGTCGCCGCCAGCGAAGCGGAGCTCGAGCGGATTCGCGGCCGCCGCATCGCCGTCGTCTACCAGGAGCCCTCCTCGGCGCTCAACCCCACCATGACGATCGGCCGCCAGCTGATGGAAGTGCCGATGCACCACGGCGGCGTGAGCGCCGCCGAAGCACGTCGGTTGGCGGCGCGCATGCTGACCGACGTCGACATAGCCGACCCGGACGCCGTGCTGAATCGGTATCCCCACCAGCTCTCGGGGGGCCAGAAGCAACGCGTCGTCATTGCCATGGCGTTGCTCGCCAACCCGGCACTCCTGCTGCTCGACGAGCCGACGACGGGGCTCGACGTCACCGTCGCGGCGACGGTGCTCGACCTCATCCGGGAGCTGCGCGAGAAGTATGGCACCACGCTGCTCTACATCTCGCACAACCTCGGCGTGATCGCGAAGGTGTGCGACCGCATCGGCGTCATGTACGCGGGCGAGCTCGTCGAGGAGGCGCGGGCGGCGGAGCTCTTCTCCAGCCCAAGCCATCCCTATACCCGCGGACTGCTCGGGTGCGTGCCGCGCCTCGGCGCCACCAAGCATACGGCGGCGTTTCTTCCCATTCGAGGTCAGGTGCCGCCGCCCCACGCGCGCCCGCCCGGCTGCGCCTTCGGGCCGCGCTGCGACAGCTTCCTGAGTGGGCTCTGCGATCGCGGGCCGATCCGCTTCCAGGAGGTGGCGCCCGCCCATCGCGCCCGCTGCGAGCGGTGGCGCGAGCTTAGCCCGCCGCGCCAGCCCGGGCCGGTCGTGCTCGCGGCGGGGCCGGCACGCGAGGCGCCCGCGCTCGTGGTCGAGGAGCTGTCCAAGGTCTACGAGCTGGGCTCGCCGGTCTTCTGGCTGTTCGGTCGGGGCTCGCGGGTGGTTGCCAACGAGGATCTGAGCTTCACGGCCCAGCGCGGCCACGTCCTCGCGATCGTCGGGGAGTCGGGCTCGGGCAAGTCGACCTTCGCCCGCATCGTCGCCGGTCTGGAGAGCGCGTCGGACGGTGCGCTTCGGTTCGGCGGTGCGGATCTTGCTCGGGTGCCGGTCAGCCGACGAACGGCGCAGCAGGTCGCGGCGATCCAGATGGTCTTCCAGAATCCCGACGGCACCCTCAACCCCTCGCATTCGGTCGGCTGGCCGATCGCGCGGGCGCTCAGGAAGTTCGGCATCGCCCGCGCACGCCGCACGGTCGACCAGCGCGTCAAGGCGCTTCTCGAGATGGTGCGGCTTCCGGCCTCGATCCGCTACCGGACGCCCCGCCAGCTCTCCGGCGGGCAGAAGCAGCGCATTGCCATCGCGCGCGCGTTCGCCGGGAACCCCGAGCTGATCCTGGCCGACGAGCCGGTCTCCGCCCTCGACGTCTCGGTCCAGGCGGCGATCGTCAACCTGCTGCTCCAGATCCAGGCGGAGCAGGGCACCACGATGCTGTTCATCAGCCACGATCTGGCCCTCGTGCGCCACCTGGCCGACCACGTCGTGGTCATGTATCTCGGGAAGGTGATGGAGGCAGGACCGGTCGCCGCCATCTTCGAGCCGCCCTATCATCCCTATACGGAGGCGCTGCTCTCGGCAATCCCGGATCCGTCCGTCGAGCAGAAGCGCATCCGCCTGGAGGGCGAGGCGCCGAGTCCGGTGAACCTGCCCAGCGGGTGCCGCTTCGTCGGCCGCTGCCCGCGCAAGCTCGGTGCAGTCTGCGACCGCGAGCCGCCGCCTGTGCAGCGGGCAGGCCAGGACCATCTCATCGCCTGCCACATTCCACTTGAGGAGTTGCGCAAGGTCGGGTCCATCTTCGAGGTCTCGGAACGGGCCATCCTGTCGCGACCGTGGAGCGATCAGGCGAGCCGGACCCCCGGCCCCTCGCACACCGAATGATTCGCCGTTCAGGGTCAGACCTGGCACCAAGATTCGGGGGGTGACCTCGCGGTCCGAAGATTCCGCCGATCTCAGCGATGGGGGCTGGAGCGCGAATCTCCGTGATCCTCAAGCCCGGCCGGGGCGAGCCTGGCGATCATGGCGGTCACGCGGTTCGGTTTTCTCCCAGCAGCCTCGGCGCGCTCTTTGCGCCGTACGGCCTCGCGCACCACGTGGGCGCCCACGAATCGAAACGGCTCAGGCGGGAAGGGGCGAGGCCGCCGATCGACGAGCGGGAACCGACTCCACTCATCGTCGACCCCGAGGACGAGGCTGGCGAGGATCCTGCCGCCCAGCACGGAGGGACCCACTCCGTTCCCGCTCCACCCGACGCCGTAGAAGATGTCCTCGCGCCCGCCGAGGCCGCCGAGCAGGGGCAGGCCGTCCGCCGAGCGATCGATGGGCCCGCACCAGTCGTACTCGGTCGGGACGTCGGCGAGCATCGGGTAGGTGCGGCGGAAGTCCGCGGCTACCATCAGGGCTCGCCGCGTGTCACGGTCGAACTTGGGGCCGATCCTGCCGCCCAATGCGATCCCCCAGCCGCCCTTGCCGAAGGCGATCCGCCCGTCGCGCGTCGTGCGGTGGTAGTCGACCATCTGCTGCGAGTCGGTGATGCACTCGCCGCTCGTCCAGCCGATGGCCTCAAGCCGCTCGGGGATTGGCGCCGTAACCACGATGTCGCTCGACACAACGACGAGCGCGTGGGCGAGCCCGCGCAAGCCAGCGGCCCAGGCGTTCATCGCGACCACGACCTTCTCCGCCGCGACGGTGCCCTCCGCGGTGCGGACCGTCGGCGGGGACGTGCGACGGATCTCGACAACTCGGCTTCCCTCGAAGATCCGGACGCCGCGCTCCAGGGCGACCCGGCGCAAACCGCGGACGAGCAGGGCGGGCTGGACGGTGGCGCCACTCCGCTCCAAGACACCCGCTAGGTAGACCGGGGACCCGCCGCGCGCCCGCACCTCTTCGGGTGTCAGGCGCGCATATGCGTCGCCCCCGAGTCGCTCGCAGAGACGCACCGTCTCCTCCCACGCGCCGAGCTGCGCCTGGGTTGTGGCGGTCCAGAGCCAACCGCCTCGACGGAACTGCGCGTCAATCCCGTGCGCGTCGCAAAAGGTGCGCACCTCGTCGACGGCAGCCTCTGACGCCCGCGCGGCGCGGAGCGCCTCCTCCGTCCCGCAGAGCTTGATGAGCGTCGGGAGTTTCGCCCACCAGGAGAGGACAAAGCCCCCGTTCCGGCCGGAGGCGCCACCCCCACACACGTCCTGCTCGACAATCGCGACATGACACGCAGGATCGCGTTCTTTGATCCGGATCGCCGTCCAGAGCCCGACGTACCCTCCGCCGACGATCACCACGTCGACCCGCTCAGTGCCTTGAAGCGGCGGCGCGAGGGGTGCGTCGCCGAGTGCCTCTTGGAGCCAGAATGATCGGTGCTTCATCGGCGCATCGGGCCGCGCGTGCATGTCCAGTAGTCCACTCCACCGTGGTGCGCGATCACAGCAGCCTTGCTCATCATCTTCGGCGCCACAGTCATCCTCCCTGTTGAGTGGGGACTACGGAGTGGGAAGGAGCACCTCGGGCCCCAACCCGTTCAAGGCTGGCGGGACTCTAACGCCGCCTCGGACGTTTCGTCAAGCCACTCGTCGAGGTCTGCCGTTGCCCTATACCGTCGCCTGCCGGGCTGACGGGAAGCCCCGCCTCGGGGCCCGGCACTTGAGCTGCGGCAGGCTGACGGACGCGTCCCCGGGGGGGCCCGCTGGCGCAAGGGGACGGGGTGTGAGCAGACGGGGTGTGACCGCCTTGACACCCCTCCGCCGCCGGACCTAGACTCCCACCAGTTTCCGCGACACGCCCCCGGACAACCCGTTCCGCGGCCGACCGACGAAAGGAGGCCCCCATGCCGAAGTACAAGGTGGAAGGCTCACTCCTCGAGGCCTGTTCCTGCGACGCGCTCTGCCCGTGCTGGATCGGAGAAAATCCCGACCTGGGCAAGTGCGATGCGTTCCTCGCCTACCGGATCGAGAAGGGCACGATCCGGGGCGTGAACGTCGGTGGGGTGACGTTCGCCATCGTGGCCCAGATCCCGGGCAACGTCCTGAAGGGGGACTGGAAGATCGCCGTGTACATGAGCGACAAGGCGAAGCCGGCCCAGAAGCAGGCGATCCTGGACGCGTGGACGGGGAAGCTGGGCGGGCCGTTGGCCGATCTGGCCAAGCTCGTCGGCGAGGTCAAGGGCGTCTACGATGCCCCGATCCAGTTCAAGCTCAACAAGGGGAAGGGGACGATCAAGGTCGGCTCCTGGATCGAGGCCGAGATGGCGCCGTACAAGGACGCCAAGGGCAAGCCGACGACCCTCAACAACACCATCTTCACCACGATCCCGGGCTCGCCGGCCTACGTCGCGAAGGCGAGTCATCACCGCGTCAACATCCCCGAGCACGGGATGCAGTGGACGTTCGAGAACCGGAACGCGATTCAGGGCTCCTTCCGGTTCGCCGCCTAGGTCACCCGGAGGGGGGCGGAGCCCCCCTCCGGACCTCCCCCGAGGAGGGATTGCGCCGGCGAAGCCGGCGTTCGGAGCGGAA
>CAZDYT010000110.1:0-9575 GCA_964509395.1 uncultured bacterium | reverse complement strand
GGTTCGGCCAGTCAAGAAAATGGGCACTCGTGCGCACGCTCTCGTAGGAGTGTTTGGTGCCGTTGTGGTAGGTCCAGGTGGCGTCGACCAGGCGGTTGTCCATCACCACGCTCCTCTCGGGCTCGCGGTCAGACGAGACGGTTCCTCCCGGGATCCGCCCCAACGTCCGGTGCCGTAGACTCCGATCACGAATCCGGGATCCCCCATGAACTCCTCCTGCACGTCTTCCGGCAGGGCGGAGAACACGTACCGGACGCCGCCACAACCCGCCTGACTCCCCGAGCTGAGGGCCTACGATCCGCTCGGGCCGCACGTAGCGGTCGAACTCCTCGTCGGTCAGGTAGCCCAGCGCTAGATGGAGCCCGCGTACAGCCCGCGGAAACCCGCCCCGAGGACGACGACCTGCCTATCGGCCGTCCCTCTGCCCTTTCTCTGCCCTCACACCCGCGCCGCGTCGCTGACCCATGGGACACGTACTGAATTAACGCGAGCCAAGGGGAACAACCGTGCCTGGCAGGGCGTCGTCGCCCTTGTCGCCCTTTCTAAGCTCAGGCAAGAGCCGTCCTGCGAACATGATGAAATCGGCGATGCCGAAGATATCGGTGTAGGTGAGGTGATTCCAGTGCAGCACGACAAGCGGATCGCGTGTCTCTCGCACCTCGAAGTCGATGCCGTATTTCTCCAGGAGAGCTTTCGCGTTCTCGGCCTCCGTGGAGTCGTTCGTGTAGAGAATGGGCTTGGGAAGCAATGGCTGCCAGCTCATCCGGCCAATCCTAGAACGGCGCTGACCTGCGAACGCCGAGGTGCCTCGTGATCACTTCTTCGTCGCGGGCTGCACTTCTGGGTGATTCACGAAGAACTGCCGGTTCAGCTCGATGAAGTGCTTCCACTGCTCCGGCGTCTCGTCTTCGACGAAGATCGCCTTCACCGGGCAGACGGGCTCGCAGGCCCCGCAGTCGATGCACTCATCGGGGTGGATAACGAGCTGATCCGGGCCCTCGTAGATGCAGTCGACCGGGCAGACCTCGACGCAGGCCTTGTCCTTCACGTCGATGCACGGCTCGGCGATGACATACGCCATAGGGGGCCTCCTCTCCTGTCCCCGGGCCTCGCGTGGCAAGGGCTATGCCAACACTCTGCCCGAAGCGCGGGCTGCCTGGTAACATCCGGCGAAACAAGCGGCGGACTGGAGGGGTGAACTCCGCGCTCGGGGGATCCAGCGAGCCAGAGGAAACGCGAGGAGTAGGCGTTTCGTCCCCCTGCCGGACGTTTTGTCCCCGGGGGGAGATCAGCGGGAAATACGATACGCCTTGAGCTTCCGATTGAGGGTTTTCAGGTGGATTCCGAGGAGGCGGGCGGCCTCGGTCTTTCTCCCCTGGGTTCGCTCGAGGACCTTCAGGATGTGAAGACGTTCAACGTCCGAGAGCGGCAGGTGCAGCAGCTCTTCCTCTCCCAACGATTGCTGAGGCGTCCGAACGTTGGGGGGGAGATCATCGGGGCCGATGACGGGCTCAGGGGAGAGGATCACGAGGCGCTCGATGGTGTTGGCCAGCTCTCGGACATTCCCCGGCCACGGGTGGTCGACGAGGCGTGCGAGGGCCTCCTCGGACACGACCTTCACCTTCTGGCCAGGGAGGCGGAACCGCTGCAGGAAGTGCTCGACCAGCAGCGGGATGTCTTCCTTCCCCTCCCTCAGAGGCGGCAGGGTCACGTTAATGACATTGAGGCGGTAGTGAAGGTCTTCCCGGAAGCGATTGGCCCGCACCTCCTGGGCCAGGTCCTTATTGGTGGAGGCAAGGATGCGGACATTGACCTTGACGATCCGGGTGCCCCCTACTCGGCGGAGTTCGCCGGTGTCCAGGACCTGGAGGAGCTTGGCCTGCATGGCTGGGCTCATCTCCCCCACCTCATCGAGGACGAGGGTCCCCCCGTCGGCTACCTCGAAGAGACCTGGCTTCGCGCTCGCCGCGCCGGTGAAGGCCCCCTTTTCGTGTCCGAAGAGTTCACTTTCCAGAAGCTGCTCCTGAAAGGCGCTGCAGTTCAGGACCAGGAAAGGCTGGGCGTTGCGGCGGCTCTCCTGGTGGATCGCCCGGGCTGCCAGCCCCTTCCCTGTCCCCGTCTCGCCCTCGATGAGCACGTTGGCGTCCGTGGGGGCGATCCGCTGGATCGTCTGGAGCAGGGACCGGATCGCCGGACTTCGGCCCAGGATCAGCGGTGGGGCCTCCTTCTGGGCCACCATCCGCTTCAGGGCGACGTTCTCTCTCTGAAGCTGCCTCTTCTCAGCGGCCCGTTTGAGGACCTCCTCCACCTCGGAGAGCCGGGCAGGCTTCGTGAGGTAGTCGTAGGCGCCCAGCTTCATCGCCTGAATGGCGTCGTCGATGTCCGGATGGCCCGTCAGGATGATCACCTCGGCGGAGACGCCGGCCTCCTTCATCCGGTTCAGGGTCTCCATGCCCCCCATGCCTGGCATCTTGAGGTCCAACAGGACCACCTCGACGTCATGGGCAGCCAATGCGGGGAGCGCCTCTTCCCCGCTCTTGACGCACTGGACGGAGTACCCCATGCGTCCGAGCTCGCTCTCCATCAAGATGCGGAACGGCTCTTCGTCATCGACCACCAGCACCCGGATCTGGCCCACCATGTCCGCCTCACGGCCCACGGCCGCCATCCTACCCTCTCTCCAGGGGGAGCTTCACGGTCACGATGGTGCCCTTCCCGACGCCTTGGCTCTTGATTTCAATCGTCCCACCGTGCTGCTCGACGATGCTCTGGCAGATGGGGAGGCCCAAGCCCGTCCCTTTGCCGATCTCTTTAGTGGTGAAGAAGGGATCGAAGACCTTGGACAGGTTCTCTGGGGGAATCCCGCACCCGGTGTCGACCACGGAGATCTGGACCATCTCCGGTTGGCCTCGAGCCCCTTGGTCCCGAGGTATGGAGCTGACGGCGATCCGGACCTCTCCCGCGCGTTCAATGGCGTCAAGGGCGTTGGTCAAGAGATTCAGCAGGAGCTGCTGAAGCATCTGGGCATCTGCCTTGACCTGAACTGGCGGAAGAGGTTCCACGACGATCCGCTTGTTGGCCACGGCGGCCTCCCTGTCCACGAAGGAGACCGACTCCGCGACGACCCCGGGGAGATCGACCAGAGCAAAGGACGGCTCCCGCTGCCTTGCGAAGTCCAAGAGCCTCCGGACAATGGACGCGGCGCGGTCCACCTCCCTTTGGACCATCGTGAGGAATCGCGGGAAGTCCTCGAACTCCTTGTGGGTCAGAAGCGTTTCCGCCTGGGAGCGTCGCTGGAGAGCCTCGACGAAGCCGGCGATGGTGTTCAGCGGGTTGTTGAGCTCATGGGCCAGTCCCGCGCCCAGCCGACCAAGGGACGCCAGTTTTTCCTGCCTGAGCAGCAGGGCCTGGGATCGCTTGAGTTCCTCGTACGAGCGGTGGAGTTCCTCATACAGACTGGCATTCTCGACAGCAATGGCCGCCTGGGCGGCGAAGGTCATGGTCAGGTCCTCGTCTTCTTCGCTGAACTCCTCGGCGCCCCGTTTCTCCGTGAGGTAGAGATTGCCGAACACCTTGCCCTTTGAAATGATGGGCACGCCGAGGAACGACTTCATCGACGGGTGGTGCGGGGGAAAGCCGTGAGCCCGGGGGTCCGTCGTGAGATCCTTCAGGCGCAGCGGCTTCGCCTCGTGCACCAGGACACCCAAGATCCCTTTGCCCACCGGCAGAGGACCGATGGCCCGCTTGCTTTTCTCATCGATCCCCGCCGTGATGAACTGGCTGAGGCCCCCCTTCCCATCGAGGACTCCAAGCGCTCCGTACTTGGCGTCCACCACCTTGCAGGCCATGTTCGCGATCCGCTGAAGGACGGCCGTCAACGAGAGCCGGGCACTCAGCACCATCCCCGTTTTCACCAGCGTCCGGAGTTGCTCGGTCTCGCGCTTGCTCATCGACTCCCGCTCTTCCACCACGGCGACAACGGCCCGCGCCAGGAGGCGGTTCGCGATCAGCGAGCAGAGATCCTGGGCCTTGCCCAGCCGTCCGGGATCGGCCCGATAAATCCTGAAGAGGGATCGCCGGTACACACCGTGGAGAACCACGAGGCCGTCAATGATGTGCTGAGTGATCTCTGCCCCGCGTCCGCCCCGCCGGGCGGCCGAGCGAGCCCACTCCCGGGCTGCTTCATCTTTCCCGGCTGCCAAGCAGCCCACAAAGGTGTCGTGGAGGGCAATGAACTCCGCCTCGATCTCCTGCCGAGGCTCGTCCCGCAGAAGACCGCTCGCCCTCATCTGGTTGACCCACCACCGCTGCAGCAGCTCGCGTTTCTCCTGGAAGTGGCTGACCATCTGTTGCACCAGCTTGCTCGTTCTGGCCACGTCACGCCACCCCCTGTGGGTCTTCCTCGGCTTTCAACCGGGCTTGGCTGCAGGCCATCAACCCGAGGCCATCCGAGCGTGCCTCGCTAAGCCCTTCTCCATTCTAGCGCCTGCTGCCGCCTTTCTCCGCTCCGACGGGCCGACTGCGCCCTAGTATCCGCGATGCCGCGATCGTGGGACACGCGCGCTACCCCCCCTGGGAGCGGCGCGGCTGAACATCGTTTTCGTTCTCGGGAGTTGCCCGTGCGTACGATGTGACGCGCTGAGCGGAAGTCTTCCCGGCCCGGGCGATCCCGACAGGCCGATGGCGCTGCGCCTCCAACAGGGGAGGCGAGAGGGGTCAGGCGGGCTCGCCAAGCACCAGCGCGGAGCCGCCGGCGCGTACGCCTTCGGCCGGCACCGCTGGCGCAAGCAACCCGACGGGCGCATGAGACGGGAACGCGTGCCGTGCGAGCAGTGGCACGCGTTACTCTGGGACGCCCACCCCGGCTACATCTCGTGGAAGGAACACGAAGACATTGAGCACCGCCTGCGAGCCGGCGCGAAGGCCATCGGCTTCGAGCGACGTCACGGCCCACCCCGAGAAGGGCCCGCCCAGTTGCAGGGCCGCGTGGTCTGCGGACTGTGCGGCAGCCGGATGCAGATCCGCTACCGCTGCCGTCGCAGCGGCCAGCTCATCCCAGACTACGTGTGTCCGGGCCGCGGCCGGGGCTATGCCGAGCCCCTGTGCCAGAGCATCCTCGGCACCGAGATCGATGCCGCCGTCGGCCAGCTGCTGGTCGACGCGGTGACACCGATGGCGCTCGAGATGGCCCTCGCCGTCCAGCAAGAGATCCAGGCCCGCATCGACGGGGCGTAGTCGGAAGAAAGCACCTTTTCGGCCGAGGTGTCAAGCGCGTCACCGGCAGCCCGTCGCCGGGCGGGCAGACGGGGACCACTCCCCCGCCTGCGCCGCAATCGTGATGTTTTGTGCTCAGGACGGACGGATCAGGTTCCGGAGGGGGGGCGGCTGCCGGGCTTGACGAGCGGCACGCGGTCCTGGCAGAGCGGGCAGGCCTCGGGCGGGTAGGTCGGCGCCTCGAGCACGAGGAGCGCCGCTCGGGGCTCCGGAAGCGGCGCCTTGCCCCCGCTGCGATCGGCCAACGCCCCGACGCCCGCCACGATGCCGCCGGCCGCTTCGACCGCCGCGATCACCTCGCGGGTCGAGCCTCCGGTCGTGATCACGTCCTCCACCACGAGGCAGCGCTCGCCCGGGGCGATGGCGAAGCCGCGCCGGAGCGTCATGCGGCCGGCCTCGCGCTCGGTGAAGAGACCCCGGACCCCGAGCGCCCGCGCCACCTCGTGGGCGACGAGGATGCCGCCGATCGCCGGCGCCACGACGGCCGTCGCCCCCGACGCGCGGAACGGCTCGGCCAGGGCCGCGCCGAGATGCCGGGCATGGTCGGGCAACTGGAGGACGAGCGCCGACTGGAGGTAGACGTCGGAGTGGAGCCCGGAGGTGAGGCGGAAGTGGCCCCGGAGCAGCGCGCCGGAGGACTCGTAGAGCTGGCGGACCGCCCCCGCGCCGAGCGCGCTCACGCGGGCACGCGCCCCAGCTCGGCCAGGATCGCCGAGGCCGCGGCCGCCGGGTCGGGGGCGCCCGTGATGGGCCGGCCGACCACCACGTAGTCGGCGCCGGCGCGGCGGGCCGCCTCGGGCGTCGCGATGCGGACCTGGTCCCCCGCCTCCGCCGCCGCGGGCCGGATCCCGGGCGTCACGATCAGCCACGCCGGCCCCAGCACGAGGCGCAGGGACCGCGCCTCCCGGGGCGACGCGACCGCGCCGTCGCAGCCGGCCGCGCGGGCGAGCCCGGCGAGATGGAGGACGTGCCCCTCGACCGCCACCGGGACCTCGAGCTCCCGCTGGAGCGCCGCGCGATCGAGGCTCGTGAGGACTGTCACCGCGAGGATCCGCGGCCGGTCGCGTCCCGCCTCGGCCGCCGCCCCGGCGGCCGCCCGCAGCATCTCGCCCCCGCCCGAGGCGTGGACCGTGAGCATCGTCACGCCGAGCCGCACGGCCTCGCGGACCGCCCCCGCCACCTGCGCGGGAATGTCGTGGTACTTGAGGTCGAGGAAGACGCGCCCCCCGCGTTTGCGAATCACCTCGACCGCCGCCGGCCCCGCGGCCGTGAAGAGCTGCGCCCCGACCTTGTAGGTCGACACGACGTCCGCGAGGCGATCGAGCAGGGCTTCCGCGTCAGCCAGCCCCGGGACGTCCAGCGCCACGATCAGACGATCGCGCGGCTCGAGCGTCCCGGGGCTCATCCCTCGACCGCCGCCGCGGCGTAGTAGGCCTGGAGCGGCTTGACCTCGAGCCGTCCGGCCCGCAGCGCCTCGATCGCCTCCAGCGCGGCCTGGGCGCCCTCGATCGTCGTGTAGTAGGGGAGGTTCTGCATGACCGCCGTCCGGCGGATCAGGTAGGAGTCGCGCCGCGCGCGCCCGTCCTCGGGCGTGTTGATGACGAGACAGATCTCCCCTTGCTTCATGAAGTCGATGATGTTCGGCCGCCACCCCTCCGCCACCTTGTTGATGACGGTCACGGGCATCCCGTGGCGGTCCAGGAGCTTGGCCGTCCCCTGCGTCGCCACGAGCTGGAAACCCATCTCGTGGAGGCTCCGCGCGATGGGGACCAGGGGGCGCTTGTCGCGGTTCCGGACGGAGAGAAACACCTTGCCGCCCCGGGGGAGCGGGGAGCCGGCGGCGAGCTGCGACTTGAGGTACGCCACCCGGAACTCGCGGTCGATCCCCATCACCTCGCCGGTCGAGCGCATCTCGGGCCCGAGGACCACGTCCACGCCCGGGAACTTCACGAAGGGGAACACGGCCTCCTTCACCGCGACGTGGGGCATCTCGGGAGGCTCGGCGACGCCCAGCTCGGCGACGGTCGCGCCCAGCATGACGCGCGTCGCGAGCTTCGCCAGCGGCAAGCCGATCGCCTTCGACACGAAGGGCACGGTCCGGGACGCCCGGGGGTTCACCTCGAGGACGTAGATCGTCTCGCCCTTGATCGCGAACTGGACGTTGAGGAGCCCGACGACGCCGAGCTCGAGCGCCAGGGCCCGGGTCTGAGCCCGCAGCCGCTCCACCTGGTCGTCGCCGATGGAGTAGGGCGGCAGCGCGCACGCGGAGTCGCCCGAGTGGATCCCCGCCTTCTCGATGTGCTCCATCACGCCGCCGATCAGCACGTCGCGGCCGTCCGCCACGGCGTCGACGTCGATCTCGAGCGCGTCCTCGAGGAACTTGTCGATGAGGACCGGGTGCTCCGGCGACACGCGCGCTGCCTCCGCCATCCAGGCGCGGAGGCGCTCTTCCTCGTAGACGATCTCCATCGCCCGCCCGCCGAGGACGTAGGAGGGCCGCACGAGGATGGGATAGCCGAGCACCGCCGCGATCCGCACGGCTTCGTCGGCCGACCGCGCCGACCCGTTGGGCGGCTGGTTCAAGCCGAGCTTCCGCAGGAGCTCGGCGAACCGCGCCCGGTCCTCGGCCCGGTCGATGGCGTCCGGCGGCGTCCCGAGGATCCGCACGCCCGCGCGCTCGAGCGGGACGGCGAGCTTGAGCGGCGTCTGGCCGCCGAACTGGACGATGACGCCGCGGGGGCGCTCTTTCTCCACGATGTTCAGGACGTCCTCGAGCGCGAGCGGCTCGAAGTAGAGGCGGTCCGAGGTGTCGTAGTCGGTCGAGACCGTCTCCGGGTTGCAGTTCACCATGATCGCCTCGACGCCCATCGCGCGGAGGGCGAAGGCGGCGTGGACGCACGCGTAGTCGAACTCGATCCCCTGCCCGATGCGGTTCGGGCCGGAGCCGAGGATCACGACCTTGGGGCGGTCGGTCGGCGGCGCCTCGTCCTCCTCCTCGTACGTCGAGTAGAGGTACGGGGTGTAGGCGACGAACTCGGCGGCGCAGGTGTCCACCATCTTGAAGGTCGCGCGGATCCCGTGCGCCTGCCGGACGAGCCGGATCTCCCCCTCGGTCCGCCCGCTGAGCTCGGCGAGCCGGCGGTCCGCGAACCCGAGCCGCTTGGCCCGGCGCAGCATCGCCGCCGAGAGGTCCGGGGCCCGGCGGAAGGTTTCCTCGAACGCCACGATCTCGCGGATCTCCCCGAGGAACCAGGGGTCGATCCGGGTGAGCCCCGCGATCTCCTCGAGGGCCAGGCCGCGGCGGAACGCCTCCGCGAGGTAGAGGACGCGGTCGGCGTTCGGCACGCGCAGCCGGTCCCGGAGCGCCTCCGGGTCAGGCGCCACCCCGCCGAGCCCCAAGCCGTGCCAGTCCTGCTCGAGCGACCGGAGCGCCTTCTGGAGCGCTTCCTTGAACGTGCGCCCGATCGCCATCACCTCCCCCACTGACTTCATCTGGGTCCCGAGCCTCTGGTCGGCCTCGGGGAACTTCTCGAACGCCCAGCGGGGGATCTTGACGACGCAGTAGTCGATCGTCGGCTCGAAGGAGGCGGGGGTCTCCCGCGTGATGTCGTTCCGGAGCTCGTCGAGCGTGTAGCCGACCGCGAGCTTCGCCGCGATCTTGGCGATCGGGAAGCCCGTCGCCTTGGACGCGAGCGCCGAGGAGCGGCTCACCCGGGGGTTCATCTCGATGACGACCATCCGCCCGTCGGCCGGGTTCACGGCGAACTGGATGTTCGAGCCGCCGGTCTCGACGCCGACCTCGCGGATGATCGCGAGGGCGGCGTCCCGCATCGCCTGGTACTCCTTGTCGGTCAGCGTCTGGGCGGGCGCCACGGTGATCGAGTCGCCGGTGTGGATGCCCATCGGGTCGACGTTCTCGATGGAGCAGACGATGACCACGTTGTCCGCGAGGTCGCGCATCACCTCCAGCTCGAACTCCTTCCACCCGATGACCGACTCCTCCACGAGCACCTGGCCGACCGGGCTCTGCTGGAGCCCCCACCGGACCGCCCCCTCGAGCTCCTCGGGGTTCCAGGCGATGGAGCCGCCCGAGCCGCCCAGCGTGAACGACGGCCGGATGATCACGGGGTAGCCCAGCTCGCGGAGGATCTCGCGGGCCTCCGCGACCGAGCGCGCGAAGCCCGAGCGCGGGAGCTGGAGCCCGATCTTCTGCATCGCCTCCTTGAAGAGCTCGCGGTCCTCCGCCTTCCGGATGGCCGGGAGCTTCGCCCCGATCAGCTCGACCCCGTGGCGATCCAGCA
>CAZDYT010000109.1:979-9683 GCA_964509395.1 uncultured bacterium | reverse complement strand
TCATGCGCCAGCGGCGCCGGATCGTAAGTCCACGCGGCAGCGAACACATAGTAGCGTGTCCCGGTGGGGGCGAAGCCGAGATTCCCGGATTCGTCGAGATGAACGTGTAGGGTGGGCAAAGAGGCAAGGCCTCCCTTCTGCCCCTCAAAATACGACCTCCCCGCCTAGCCTTTCGGCAGACCCCCTTGGGGTCCTTTCAGCAGGGAGGTACCTTTTCGCTGACTCGGAAATCTAACCGATTAGACCCGCTATCGCCCCGACTTGTCAAGTGGTCCGATTCGGCGCCCGGGCCTCCCCGCCAGAGCCGCCTCGGGCGGCGGGCCGCCTCCTACGCGCACGGTGTCGCTCGGCACGATGCGGAGAGCATCATCGGCACACCGTCTGCCACGCACAGCGACCAAAGGCATCGCAGAGGTAGGCCTGGCGGCACTGCGTTGTGCCGAGCGGCGGGAGCGTTGGGCTCGGAATGGGCCGGATCGTCGGCGGCGGGATCGGCGAGATGGCGGGCGGCCGGATCGTGGGCAGATCAAGGGCGTCGTCGCACACCTGGACGTGACGGCACGGATAGCCGCGCGAGCAGTCCCACTCCCAGCGGCAGGCCACGAGCGCTGGGGCCGCGAGGGCGACCACTGCACCCACGGCGAGGATGACCACCGCGAGCCTCTTCACGGGGCTGCACCTCCTCCCGGGGGAGTCGCCGCATAGGCACCCCCCCGAGCGGTGGGTCGGACGGCCCGACGGTACGCCGGCCGCCCGCCGCCGTCAAGCCCGTCCGGCCCGGCCGTCCGAGCCGCCTCCAGGACGGGCCGTCGCGCCTGAGCGCCCCATCGTCACGCCGCTGGTCTAGCCGCGATCCTCGGGCCCGTGGTGCGCCTCAGGGGCCCCGCGCGCGCCGCGTGCCCCCCCCGCCACCCTGCCCAGGGCCCCCCGGGGGCTCAGCACGCACCAGTCCGGCGCCGAGCGCCCGCGCCGGCGCGCGGCTCACGCGGCCGGCCGGGCCGCGGACTCGGACAGCTCTCGGACGGGCGCACGAGCGCCCGCGCGAAGCGCGGCGGTCCGGGGGACCATTGGCTTCCCTGTCCAGTGATCGCCAGCGGAACGAGGGCCATCCCGACCGCGCTGGCTCGCTTATGCTACGCTGCCCACCGTGGCGACGTGGTACACGGTCGCTCTGCTGCGAGAGCCTTTCCTCGCACCATTTCGCGGCCTCATAGATCTTGCCAACGGCGTGATGTTGGGCAGCATCCCCGACTGGCTTCGGGCGGCGGAGATGGAGACGGAGGAGCAGCCTAACCTGCGCTGGCCCTACGTCCGCGCCGTCACCGGGCTTCCGATGTTCGTTCTGTTCCAGCAGTATGACGCTGAGGGACCTGACGATCTTGACGATACGTGGAATGATCCCGACGAACGCATGACCAAGGGGCGTACCGCCAGTGACCGGCTGATGGTAGCCAATCTCGCAGTCTGGCTGGTGCAACCCAAGACGACGCTTCGTTTCGGGGACGTCCTGCACGTCGGGCAGCGGGCCGATGGCGCGTGGCGAATCCGCTCGCTGCTCCACCCCGCGCCCTTCCGCCCGGAGGTCGATCGTGCGGGAACCCCGACTCTCACTGGCGACCACCTCGCCGAGGTGCGGGTCCTCAATGGAATCATTGGCGGCCTGACGCGGCATGGTCCGCTGTGGACCGCGCTGCGGTCTCTGTGGGGAGCGCTAACCGAGGGTTGGTTCCATAACCGCTACATGCTTCTGTGGATCGCGATGGAGGCTCTCTTCGGGCCGAAGGGGCGGTCTGAGATCACGCGGCGCCTGGCGCGCAACCTTTCCCTCTTTATGGCGGCCAACGCCCAGGAACAGACTACCCTCTGGGCGGCGGCGCGACAGGACTACGACCAGCGATCGGGTATCGCGCACGGCGAAATTGGCCGCGTTCAGCGGACGGAGTGGGTGGAATTGATCCTCCGCGCCGAGGACTGGCTCCGTCCGGCGTTGGTGCGAATTCTCAGGGACCGCGACCTGAGAGAAACGTTCAGCGACCAGACCCACCGGCAGGTGTTCTTTGCAAACCTGGCTAACGCTGCCGGGTTGGCGACACCCGAGGATTTTTGAAACGCACGGCTACGGCAAGAGGGGCCTGGATTCACCGAGAGGTTGCTGTCCGAGTTCTGTCCGACCACCCCCGCCGACTGCGGTCGAATCCAGCCGGCGGGGATGCTCATCGGCAGCCAATGATTCTTTGGGGTTAGTTGGTGGGCTTTGGTGGGCTTGGCGAGCAGGTTTGTTCTCACATGCCGGGGGTCGCAGGTTCAAGTCCTGCATCGTCCACCACTCGGAAGGCTCGAGGAAAACCGGGGAGTCTGCCGGCTCTCCGGTTTTTCCTTTTCGGCGGTCTCTGGGCTGGCGCCGCTCGAAGCGCCCCCTCCGGGGAAGGGGAGAGGGCTCAAGGGAGGCTTGACGGCCTTGGCGGGACGACGTAGAGTCCCGCCGACGCCGCAGGCGTTCGGCCCGCGGCGGTGCATCCTTCGCCGTTCTGGATTCTGGCCGGGAGACCCGTAACCCGACCCGAGGGGACCATCATGGAGGCGGATCTCGAGCTGGCAAAGGTCGTGGGCGAGTCGGTGGACCGCCTCATCTCGGCGCAGGTGTTCATGAGTGGCGGCGCAGCGGCGCTCACCACCCGCAACATCACCAAGGAGCTCTACGAAGCCGCTCGCGGCCTGCAAGGCGAGCCACTGACCTACCTGGCGGCTCGCGTCCTGCTGGAGCGCGTCTCGCCGCGCCGGCCGGTGCTCATCTGTGCCGGCTTCTGTGATCCGCCCTCGATGATCGACGAGGCCGACGGCCCGCTCGGCGCGGCTCTCCTGGCCCGCAGCCTGTGCGTCGCGCTCGACGCCACGCCCGTGCTGGTGACCGAGGTGGCGAACATGGGGCGGATGACGCAGCTCCTTCAGGCCGCCGGGCTCGAGGTCGTCGACTTCGAGCTGGCGCGCACGACGCCGTTCAAAGCGACGGTCATGCCGCTCCCGATCGACGCTCGACGCGCGGCTGCTGTGATGACGCCGATCATCCGGGAAACCGATCCGGCTGTCCTGGTTACCATCGAGAAGCCCGCGCCGAACGGCAAGGGGTTCTATCACACGGGGGTGGGTGTGAACGTGACGGACGTGGTGGGCAAGGTGACCGCGCTGCTGGATGCCGCCCGCGCGCACGGCGCGGTGACCATCGGGCTGGGCGACGGCGGCAACGAAGCGGGGATGGGTCGGATCCTCCGCACGTGTCAGGAGGTCTTGCCGACGGGCGTGAAGTGCGGTTGTGTCTGCGGGGCCGGCATCGCGACCGTTACCGAGACCGACATCCTGGTCGTCGGTGCCGTGGCCAACTGGGCGAGCTATGGCATCGAGGCTTGTCTGGCCGCCGCGCTGAACATGCCGGAGGCGATCCATTCGCTGGCGGAGGAGCGGCGAGTGACCGAGGCGGCTGGCCGTGCCGGCTTGATCGACCCGACAACGGGTCTCGCGAGCGGCTGGGTGGATGGCACGCCGCCCGTCTGTAGTGAGTCGATGCTGGAGCTGATGCGCCAGATGGTGGAGCTCCGGTTGACCCGGCGGAGGGCGAGCGCGCTGATGAACTTTCCCGTGCGCTGGTTGGAGCGTGGCGTGGCCGACAGAACAGTCGAGATCTGGGCGCGCCACCTGGCGCGGAAGGAGGAGGCGTTTTTTGCCGGATGGGCCGCCGGATCCTCGACCTAACCGCAACGAATCGGGAGGAGAGACATGGCTGGTCGGCGCCAGGTTGACAAGGGCAGGCCGCCGCGGACGATCCGCGTCGACAAGCTCGAGCGACTGCGGACGGGCAAGGTGGGGCGCCTTCGAACTGACAGAGTCACGCCGCCAAGCCCCATCCGGAAGTCCATGAGGCCGCGCGTGTAGCGGTTCGCCGTCACGAAGGCAGGACCCGCCGGCGCGAGTTCCCGGGGCTCACGTGTGGCCGGAAGGCGCCGGCGAGCCGCGCGGCGCGGTCCGGGGCGCGTGGGACGCGGGGCTACCCGGCGATTTTCGGAGGAACCTCGGCCCCGAGCGGGGCCGCGCCCCCCGGCCCGACGGGAGTCGTGCGGATGATCCGTTCCAGGAACCGCACGAGCCGGAGATCGTAGGCCTGGTGACCGGCCTGCCGGAGCACGGCGAGGGCGCGCAGCGCCGGCAGCGGTCGCTTGTGCTTCCGTAAGGTCGTCATCGAGTCGTAGGCGTCCGCCACTCCCACGACCTGGCTGAAGGGGTGGAGCTCCCAGGAAGTGGGAACCGAGGGGTATCCCATGCGGTCTTCCCGGATCTGGTGCTCGAACGCGACGATCATCGGGATGCGGTTGAATCCCGGCAGGCGGCTCAGCATGTCGGCGCCGCGGATCGGATACCGGCGCATCACCGCCCACTCGGACTCCTCGAGCGGCCGGCTCTTCTGCAGGATCTCGAGCGGGATCGTGATCTTACCGAGGTCGTGCAGAATTGCGGCGACCGCCAGCTCCCGCAGGTCGCCGTCGGGCAGGCCGAGCATCACTCCGATGCCGATGGCGAGCACGCAGACGTTCACGGAGTGGTAGAGCGTGTACTCGTCGTAAGACTTGATGTTGGCGAGCCTCAGCACGAGCGAAGGGTCCGCCAGGATCTGATCGAGGATCGCGGAGGTGATGACCCGGAGTGACGAGAGCTGGGCGACCGTGACCGGCTCGCCTCGGATGATGCCCGACTCGACCGTGCGCAGCATCTCGACCGCGCCGAAATAGGCGCGACGCGCCATGACCTCGCTCGTCTGCTCCTCGCGCCGGGCCGGCTCCTCCAGCACGATGTGGGTCACGCCCTTCCGCTCGGCCCACGTGGCGACGTCATCGCCCGTGCCGCTGCCGAGGAGCTCCGTCAGGGCCTCGATCTCCTCCTCGGTGACGCCCGCATAGAAGATGATGGCCCCGATCTTGCGCTCGGCTTGACAGATCTCCAGAAAGCGGCGGTACATCATGCTCTCCCGGGGCAGGATTCGGTTCCCTGCGATGAGGAGGTCGCCGAGGAACCGGTACTCGAGCGCGCTCTGGTACTGCAGGCAGTCGGACACGGATTGGAGGAAGCCGTGGGAGGCGCGCTGGATCTGGGGGTGGCGCGGGGGGTAGAGGCTGGCAAGGCGGAGGAGGCCGTTGAGCTGGGCGAAGACCTGCTCGACCTGATCACGGGGGAGCTCGCTGATCGACATGTCACACCTCTCGGACGGGGGCCGCGGGCGCCTCCATGGACTTGACCGCCCCGCTGGCCAGATCTCGGATCGTCAGCTCATTGCGTCGCCAAGGCCAGACCCGGCGCTGGGCGATGGATTCGAGGACGACTCGGGCCTCGGGAGTCCCGATCGACGCGAGCGCGGTGATCATGTCCCGCTTCACGAGGAGGTCCGCCGCCGTCCGGGTCGGAGTCACCAGGAACTCGCGCAGTGACGCCACGGTGGCGGCGTCCACGAGGGTCCCGAGCAGCTTGATGGCCGTCAGCCGGACATCGTCGTCCGGATCGGAGAGGTAGTCGAGCAACGGCTTCAGCGCCCGCTTGCCGCCGAGCGTGGCCAATGCCCGGGCGACCTCGCGACGCACTTGCGGGTGCTCGTGCTTGGCCACTCTCTGGACGGCCTCGAGCGCGGCCGGGTCGCCGATTCGCGTCAGGAGGGCAATCATGCTGCGCGCGAGGCTCCAGTGGCTGTCCCCGACCCGGGCGCTGAGCGCGGGGGCGGCGTCGGGGCCCAGGGCGCCGAGGACGTCCAGCATTCGGCCACGCACCCGCCCATCGTCCTCGTCGCCGAGGATGGTGATGAACTCGTCGATGGCCGCGCGACCGAGGATGCGGAGGTACTCCGCCGCGTCACCGGCGTCACCGGGGTTCTCGCTCCGCCGGAGGAGGTCGGCCAGGGGCGTGACCTGCGAGCGGCCGGCTAGGCGTCGGTGAAGAAGCTGCAGCCGGCGCTGATGCTCCGGCAGCCACTCCGGGCGGAACTGGTCTCCCTGGCCGAGCAATCGGAGGATCCGGAGTGCGAGGGGAAGCCGGTCGCGCATCAGCGCCTCGGAGATCATGTCTTCCAGGACATCCACGAAGAGCGCAGGATACCGCTCGGACTCCGTCTCGCCGATCAAGTAGAAGAAGACGTTGACGCTGTGCGCGAGCGCGCGCCCCGGCGCGCACCCGGCTCGCGCGGCCTCCCGGAAGCTCAGAAGCCCCGGGTCGTCATCGGTGATCAGGGGCTCGAGCGCCGCCGCCGCGACCTCCTTCTCGGCGAGCGCGTCTTCGAGGCTCTCGCTGATCCGTGCCTTCTTCCACTCCTCGGACGGGAGGGCTTCGATGTCCGCCCGGAGGGCCTCGAGGGCGTGCGCCTGGATCAGCCCCGTGAGCTCGGCGAAGTCGTCTCCCGAGAAGCGGCTGATGAGATTGACGATCTGGAGATCGGTGCGGACGGCCGGCATGAGCCAGGCGCTGAACACGCTGATCCGCAGCGGCTCCGGGAGTGCCATGAGGCACTCGTTGATGGTACGGTACCGGATCTCCCGATCCGCCTCCGTTTCCACCATCGGGATCAGCATCTGGATCGCCGTGAACAGGGCGTCCGCGCGGTCCCCCGGCTCAGCCACCTCGAGGAACCACCCCGAGAGCCGCACCCGGTCGTACGTCAGATCTCGGAACTCCTCGCCGAGGGCGTCGAGGATCGCGTTGACCAGGCTTTCGAGTTGCTGTCGGCGCGCCATCGCCGGTCCCACGCCGGCCGTGCCGGAGCTGTCGCGGGCGCCCCAGAGCATGCCGCGCACGACGATGTTGGTGACATTCCGCCGATCCAGAAGTACCTGGAACCCTCCTGCCGCTTCCACGTCGTCGTGAGTGAGGTTCAGGCTCTCGAGCAGCTCGCGGAACTCCCAGGAGGCGACGCCCGGCTGAATCCCGATCTCCGTGATTCGCCGGGTCTCGAGCTCGAAGCGAAATGCCTCGAGTGTCGGATCCCGCGTGAGGAGTTGGCCGCCGTCCCACTCGAAGCGGCCGGAGCCGACGCGGAGGACGGCCGGGAGGCCTTCTTTCACCGCGCCCTGGAAAGACCGGTGCAGACGCTGGAGCCGGTCGGTGGCGAGCGGGTTCCCGGGAGGGTAGAGCCTGACGGCCTTCTTGGCTCCGAGGAGCTCCCGCAAAAAGCCCTCGACAACGAGTGGAACCTGGGACGTCGTCATCGCCACCTCGTTGGGCGCCGCCCGCCTGCGCCGCGAGGTCATTGTAACAAATGGGGTCCAGTCCCCGGAAAGAATGGGCACGCGGGAATTGGGTGTGCGATGCGGCGGATCGGCGGCGCCTTGACACCGGGAAGTCGCGTGGGCTACAAGGAAGCCAGTGCCCCATGCCCGACTGAAGCGTCGCGCCCGCCCGTCCCGTCCGCGTCCCGACTACGTCACCCCGCCGACCGAGCGGCCGAACCCGCGGGCCCGCCGTCTCGACCGGCTCACGCCGCTGGCTCTGGTTGCGATGATCGCGGCGGAGGATCGGCGAGCCGCGGCGAGTGTCGCGACGGTGCGGCGGCCGCTCGCGCGCGCCGTCGAAGTGGTCGCCGCCGCCCTGCGGCAAGAGGGCCGGCTCATCTACGTCGGGGCCGGCACCAGCGGGCGGCTGGGCGTCCTGGACGCGGCCGAGTGTCCGCCGACCTTCGGGGTGCCACCCGGACGGGTGGTTGGCGTGATCGCCGGCGGCCACCGGGCGCTCGCACGGGCGGTCGAGGGCGCCGAGGACCGCGCCAGCGACGGCGCACGCGCACTCGCACGGCTCCGCGTGGGCTCCCGGGATGTCGTCTGCGCCATCTGCGCGAGCGGCGTGACGCCCTTCACGCTGGCCGCGCTCCGCGCCGCCGGGCGGCGGGGCGCGCGGACGATCGCGGTCACGTGCGCGCCCTCGGCGCGGCTCGCCGCGCTCGCGGAGATCCTCATCGCCCCGCGAGTCGGGCCCGAGGTCGTAGCCGGCTCGACCCGGATGAAGGCTGGGCTCGCGACGAAGATGGTCCTGCACACCCTGACGACGGCCGCGATGGTCCGCGTGGGGAAGGTCTACGGCAACCTGATGGTGGACGTCCAGCCGGTGAGCGCCAAGCTGCGGGCGCGCGCGCTCCGGATCGTGTCGGCGCTAACCGGCCTCGCGCCTGCGGCGGCGAGGGCGCTCCTGCGCCGGGCGGGAGGCCGGCCGAAGCTCGCGGTGGTCATGCACCGGCGTGGCGTCTCGGCTACGAGCGCTCGCCGCCTGCTGCGGGCTCACGGCGACGACCTGGGAGCGGCCCTCGGGGAATCGGCGCGTGCGCGGTGACCCCCTCGCGGACTTTCTGGCGCTGCGCGAGGTCTCGCCGCGGCGAATCGTGGGGCTCATGTCGGGCACGAGCGCCGATGGCGTGGACGCGGCGCTCGTCGAGATCGAGGGGTCCGGGGAAACCACGCGCGCGGGGCTCCTGGCCTTCGCCACTCAGGCCTTCGCGCCGGCGCTCCGGGCGCGGGTCCTCGCGCTCGGCGAGGCGACGGCCGCGGAGCTTCTCGACCTGCACTACCGGCTCGGCGAGGAGTTCGCCCGTGCGGCGCTGGCGGTGATCGAGCCCGCGCGCCGCCGGGGGCTGCCGGTCCACCTCGTAGGGTCGCACGGCCACACGGCCCGCCATCATCCCCGGGCAAAT
>CAZDYT010000109.1:0-969 GCA_964509395.1 uncultured bacterium | reverse complement strand
CGACCTGATCGGCAGCCACGGCCAGACGATCTGGCACATCCCATCCGGCCCGCAGCCCTCGACGCTCCAGATCGGCGCGGCCGCCGTGATCGCCGAAGAGACCGGCCTGCCCGTGGTCAGCAACTTCCGCGCGCGCGACATGGCCGCCGGCGGTGAGGGCGCGCCGCTCGTGCCACTCGTGGACTGGCTGCTTTTCCGCGTGCCCGGCCGGGTCCGCGCCTGCCTGAACCTCGGCGGCATCGCGAACGTCACGCTGCTCAGCGAACGGCTCGACGCCGTGCGAGCCTTCGACCTGGGCCCGGCGAACATGCCGCTGGATGCGGTCGTGGCCGCCTGGACGCGCGGCGCCGAGCGCTTCGACCGGGACGGCGTCCGCGCCGCGGCGGGCCGGGTCGATGCGAGGCTCCTCGACGAGCTGATGGCACATCCGTTCCTGGCTCTGCCTCCGCCGAAGTCCACGGGCCGCGAGGCCTTCGGGGCGATCTTCGTCCGTCCGCTCCTCAGCCGGTTCGCGGGGCGCGAGGCGGACCTCCTCGCGACGCTCACGCGCTTCGTCGCGGAGGCCGTCGCGGACGGCCTCCGGCGCTTCGTCTCCCAGCGGGTCGCCGAGGTGTTGGTGTCTGGCGGCGGGGCGCGCAACCAGACGCTCATGGCGGCGCTCCAGGAGGTGCTGGCCCCGGCCGCCGTCCGATCCCTCGAGGAGGTCGGCATGGACCCGGACGCCAAGGAGGCCGTCGCCTTTGCCGTCCTGGCCAACGAGACGCTGTTCGGGCATCCGGGTAACTTGCCGCGCGCGACGGGCGCTGCCGGACCGCGCGTACTCGGCAAGATCGTCGTGGCATGAGGTTGCCGGATGGTCGCGGGCTCGTGCCCTGGCGGGCCCCGTACGTCGCCCAGTTCGCGAGCTTCGCGTTGGGCTAGGTCACCCGGAGGGGGGCTCCGCCCCCCTTCCGGACCTCCCCCGAGGAG
>CAZDYT010000108.1:0-9687 GCA_964509395.1 uncultured bacterium | reverse complement strand
GGCGGCGATCGTCGACACCGGGTGATGTCATCTCACAATCCTGACGTGCGCCCCCCCCGGGAGTGGCCGACGCGGTTGTCAGCGCGGGTCGGCAGGGGCTATCCTCGACGACGATGGCCCTCGAGGTGAGCCGCCTTGTTCTCGGCAGCCTGCTGCTCCGGCCGTACGTGTTTGCCCTCCTCGCCCTCTACCTGGCGGCAGCGGTGGCGGAGTGGGGCTGGCGCCGCGCGGCGGCGTTCACGCTGCTGGCGAGCGGGCTCGCGTTCGTGGCCGAGTTCTCGTCGACGCGGATCGGCCTGCCATTCGGGCTCTACCGCTACACTGGCGTCACGCAGGGGCATGAGCTCTATCTTGCGAACGTGCCGTTCTTCGATCCGCTGTCGTTCGCGTTCCTGGCCTACGCGAGCCTCGGCCTCGCGCGGCTCGTCCTGCGACGCTGGCGGGAGACCCGCCGGGTCCCGCTCATCGTGGCGAGCGGGCTCCTCATGCTGGGGCTCGACCTCGTCATCGACCCGCTGGCGGTCCGGGGGGACCGCTGGTTCCTCGGCCGGATCTTCTACTATCCCGAGCCGGGCCGATATTTCGGCGTGCCGATCGCCAACTTCGTCGGCTGGGCGGTGCTCGGTGCCCTCATCGCGGGGATCTGGCTCGCCGTCGGGACACGGTTCGGCGGCGGCCCGCCGCGATGGGCCAGGTACCTGCCGGGCCGGCCGTACCATGCGGTTTTGCTCTACTACCTCGTGCTCGCGTTCAACTTGGTCATCACGGCCGCGGTCGCCGAATCGGCCCTTTTCTGGGCCGGCGTCGCCCTGCATCTCCCGCTTGCCGTGATCGTGGTATCCTGTGTGGCGTCCTTGTCATTGCCGTCTCCGGGCGTACCCTCTACCGCGGGGAGCCTGCCTGACGAGGTCGGGACGGCCGCGGCTGACCGTCGCGGATAAGCCCCCAGTCCTCGGCCCCGCCGGAGTCGATGGATGAGCGTGCCAGTCTCGCAGATGTGGGCGGTCGCGACCTACGTCCTCAAGCAGCGGCTGCGGGGACGGAAGCGTTACCCCTTGGTGCTGATGCTGGAGCCCCTGTTCCGCTGCAACCTCGCGTGCGCCGGCTGCGGTAAGATCCAATACCCCGGGCAGATTCTCCGGAAGCAGCTCACCGTCGAGGCGTGCCTCCGGGCGGTGGAGGAGTGCGAGGCGCCCGTCGTGTCCATTCCCGGTGGCGAGCCGCTGCTCTACCTGGAGATCGAGCGGCTCGTGGACGAGCTGGTCAAGCGCCAGAAGTACATCTACCTCTGCACGAACGCGCTGCTCCTGAAAGAGAAGCTCGAGGCCGGGGTGTTCAAGCCGTCCAAGTACCTGAGCTTCAGCGTCCACATGGACGGGCTCCGGGAGGAGCACGACGAGTCGGTCTGCCGCGAGGGGGTCTATGACCGGGCGGTCGAGGCGATCCGGGAAGCGCTCACGCGGGGCTTCCGCGTCACGACCAACACGACCCTCTTCGACGGCGCGTCGCCGCTGCGGGTCCGCGAGTTCTTCGACGAGATGATGAGCCTCGGCGTCGAAGGGATGATGCTCTCCCCGGGGTACAGCTACGCCAAGGCCCCCGACCAGGAGCACTTCCTCCGGCGGAGCAAGACCCACGAGCTGTTCTCGCAGATCCTCGCCAACCCGAATCGGCGCTGGAGATTCAACCAGTCCCCGCTGTTTCTGCAGTTCCTCATGGGCAAGCGCGACTACGAGTGCACGCCGTGGGGCAACCCCACGTTCAACATCTTCGGCTGGCAGCGGCCCTGCTACCTCCTGCAGGAGGGGTACGCGGAGACGTTCCAGGAGCTCCTGGAGACCACCCGCTGGGAGAACTACGGCAGGAAGAGCGGTAACCCGAAGTGCCGCGACTGCATGGTCCACTGCGGCTTCGAGCCCACGGCGGTCAATGAGACCTTCGCGTCATGGAAGGGGTTCCGGGACACCGTCGGCGCGACCGTCACCGGGAGGCTCTGAGGCGATGGTGGGAGGGTCGGAATGAGGGCGAAGCCTCCCGCCGAGAATCGTTGATGGCGGAAGGCGAGAAGACGCTCGAGGGCTGGATGCCGGAGCCGAGTGAGGGGTTGCTGCTTTCGCGCATCATCGACCTGGCCTTCGACTATCGCGGCAACACCGCCGTCGTGAAGACCGACGGCACCGAGCTCTACGGTTACATCTTCAACCGGAACGCGGATGGCCCGGCACCGTTCATCCAGATGCTCGACACCAACGGGGCCGGCCCGTTCAAGATCCTCTACTCGGAGATCCGGACCATCAAGTTCACGGGCAAGGATGCGGCGGCCGGCAATTCGTACGCGGCCTGGCTCCAGCGCAAGGCGCAGGAAAAGACGGAGAAAGCCGCCGCGTCCCCAGCGCTCGATGAGCAGTTGAGCGACGGTGCTCGGCCAGTCCGTTGACTCTCGGGCCGAGATCGTCGCCACCGGAACCCGCCCCGGTCCGCTCCTTGTCGTCGTCGCCGTGGAGTTCGAAGCGCGGCATCTCGCCCGCGGTCTCCCCCGGCCTCCGAGCGCGTCGAGTCCGGCGGCCGCCGACGGCGCCCGCGTGGCGCTCCGGACGGTCGGGCTCGGCACGGCTGACCTTCCGCGCCTCAGGCCCGGGCTCCTGGCGCTCCACCCCCGCGCGGTGCTCGTCACGGGGCTGGCCGGTGGATGTGCGCCGGACGTGGCCCCGGGGGAGATCGTTCTCGGCGTCACCGTGGGGCCGACGGGGTCGGGGGAGTGGCTGGCGCCCGACCTCGCCCTCAGGGAGCGCGCGCTGCGCGCGCTCGAGGTCACGGGCATCCCCCACCGCCTCGGCCGGATCCTGACCGTGCGCGAGGCGGTCGCGACCCCCCGGGCCAAGGCCGAGTGCTGGCAGACCCATGGGGCCCTCGCCGTCGACATGGAGAGCGCCCACGTCCTCGACTGGGCGCGGCGCGCGGGGCTGCCGGCCCTCGCGGTCCGGGCGATCGCGGACGGTCCCGCGGACGTCCTGCCGCCGGCTCTCCTGCGTGCCGTCGGACCTGCGGGCGCCGTAGAGCTCCCCGCCGTGCTGGGTTGGGTCGTCCGGCCGGGACTCGTCGGATCGGCGTGGCGACTCTGGCGGCGCTCGCGCGCCGCCCTCGACCAGCTCGCCCGCTTCCTCGCCGGTTTCACTGCGTCCCAGCCCTGAGGCCTGCCACCTCCCTTCTGCTCGCGCTCCTGCTGTGGCAGCCAACGGCCGCCAGCGCCGAAGTCTCCTTCATCCCGCTGCCGGCCTTCGACACCGACCCAAACGCCGGCGCGACGTATGGGTTCCTGCCGGTGCTCCTCTTCCGGGACCAGGCGGACCAGGTGCGCAGTATCCTCGCTCCCTCGGTCACCTTCAACGAGATCCGCGGCTGGACGGGAACGTTCCGGTACTTCGGCTACCCGAGCGCGCTGGAGCGGGTCGAGGTGGTCGCGGGATACTCCGAGACGATCGAGCGGAAGCTCGACCTCCACTACCGGAACCTCGGCCTCTTTGCCAACCGATTCCATGCCGACGTCCAGTTCCTGCACGACCGGGATGCGGCCATCCGCTTCTTCGGGCTCGGACCCGAGTCGAAGAGAGAGAACGAAACGAACATGACGGTGGAGGTCACGGGGCTCTACGCGCTCTTCGGCGTGAACATTTCGCCGACGACGCGGCTGTCGCTGGGCGAGGCCGTCCAGCGCTTCGAGGTCCGGCAGGGTGGCGTGCCCGGCCTCCGGTTCACCCGCGACCGCTTCCCGGACTTGCCCGGGGTGAACGGGGCGACCGTGCACGCGCAGCGGATCGCCTTGACCTATGACGATCGGGACTCGCTCACGACCCCGACCCGCGGCCTCACGGTCAGCCTGTTTGCCGAGGCCTCGTCGGAGCTGCTCGGGAGCGGCAGCGACTACATCAAGTCGGGGGCGGAGGCGGTGTACCTGCGCCCCCTCCTGGATCGGCGCGTGACCTTCGTCGTTCGTGGGCTGCTGGAAGCGCTCGCGGGCGACGCCCACACGCCGTTCCAGGTCCGGCCCTCGCTGGGCGGGACCACGACGCTGCGCGGCTTCAGCCAGAACCGCTTCTTCGGGGACGCGCGAGTGCTGGCCAACGTCGAGAGCCGGGTGAGGGTACTCAGGCTGCGTCTGTTCGGCGTGACGGCCGAGTTCGAGGTTGCCCCCTTCGTCGACGTCGGGAAGGTGTTCAACTCGACCGCGCAGTTCGTGGAGCGGGGATTCCAGGTGACGCCGGGGGTCGGCTTCCGGGGTCTGGCGCCCCCGAGCGTCGTGGGGCACATCGAGGTGGGGGTGAGCCGGGAGGGGCCGGCAATCTTCGTCGGCCTCGACTACCCGTTCTGACTTCGGCGGGGGCGCGAGCCTTCCGGCCGGCTACCCGGCTCGCTGCGGAGCCGTCCAGCCGATCGGGGGCCGACGGGAAGGGCGAGGCGGTGACAGTCCTGGTGACGGGGGCGACGGGGTTCATCGGCGCGAATCTCGTCCGCGAGCTGGTCGTCGACGGCGCCAAGGTTCGCGTCCTGGTGCGCCCCACGAGCGATCAGCGGGCGCTCCGGGACGTGCCCGCCGAGGTCGCCGTCGGGGATCTCCTGGAGCCCGCCTCGCTCCCGCCCGCGCTGGCAGGCGTGAGAGTCCTCTACCATGTCGCCGCCGACTACCGGCTCTGGGCGCCGGACCCGGCGGTGCTCTACCGCGTGAACGTGGATGGAACGCGCGCGCTCCTGGCGGCGGCCGAGGCGGCAGGGGTGTCCCGCGTCGTCTACACCTCCAGCGTCGGGACGCTCGGGCTCCCGACCGACGGCACGCCGGGCACGGAGACGACGCCGGTCAGCTTCGAAGACATGGTGGGTGACTACAAGCGGTCGAAGTTCCTGGCAGAGCGCGAGGCGGAGGCCGCGGCCGCCCGCGGCGTGCCGGTCGTCATCGTGAATCCCTCCGCCCCGGTCGGGCCGTGGGACTGGAAGCCGACCCCGACGGGTAAGATGCTGGTGGACTATCTCCGCGGGCGTATGTTCGCCTACCTCGAGACAGGGCTCAACCTCGTCCACGTGCGGGACGTGGTGCGCGGGCACATTCTGGCCGCCGAGCTCGGCCGCGTGGGCGAGCGGTACATCCTGGGCCACGCGGCGGGGAACCTCGGCCTCCGCGAGATCTTCGCGCGGCTGGAGCCCTACACGAGGATCCCCGCGCCTCGATGGCGCCTCCCCCACGCGGCCGCGCTCGCGATGGCGACGGTCTTCGAGGGGATCTCGCGCGTCACCCGCCGCGAGCCCCTGGCCTCCCGCACCGCCGTGCGGATGGCCGCCAAACGCATGTTCTTCGACCCGGCGAAGGCGATCCGGGAGCTGGGGCTGCCCCAGACGCCGGTCGACGAGGCGCTGCGTGACGCGGTCGACTGGTTCTGGGCACACGGGTACGCTCGGCGCCGGGCAGCCGCCTGAGGCCGGGATCGTCCGGGGGGGCGGTGTATAATGACAGCCTCGGCGCCGGCGAACGCAAGGGGCATCCCGGCCGGGAGGCGCTCGGCTCACCCGCCGGCGGGCCTTCGCACGCGGGTCCCCGGTCTCGGGGACGTTCCGGCCTCGGGGGATCGCGGCTGCCGCACCCGACCATGAACGCTGCCGAACTCGTCGCCACTCTGACCCGTCGCAGCGGGTCCAACTTCTACTACTCGTTCCTGTTTCTCCCTCGGCGCAAGCGCGAGGCGATGTACGCGCTCTATGCCTTCTGCCGGACGGTCGACGACGCAGTGGACCACGGTGGGAGCACGCCGAGCGAGCAGCGGCGCGTGCTCGCGGAATGGCGAGCCGAGGTCCGGCGCGCCTACACGGGACGCCCGACGCAGCCGATCGCGGCGCGGCTCGCCGAGGTGGTGCGCGTGTTCCCGATCCCCCCGGAGCACCTCGAGGCGATCCTCGACGGGGTCGAGATGGACATCGACAAGCGGCGCTACGCGACCTTCGAGGAGCTCTACGAGTACTGCTATCGGGTGGCCGCCGCGGTCGGCTTGGCCTGCATCGAGATCTTCGGGTACACGGACCCGCAGGCGCGGGACTACGCCGTGAACCTCGGCGTGGCTCTTCAGCTGACCAACATCACGCGCGATCTCAAGGCGGACGCCGAGCGGGGACGGATCTATCTCCCCCTCGACGAGCTCCGGCGCTTCGGGTACTCGGAAGAGGATCTTCTCCGCGGCCGATACACCCAGGCCTACTTCGAGCTGATGCGGTTTCAAGCCGATCGGACGCACGCCTACTACCGCGCGGCGCGCGCCGCCCTGCCGCGGGTCGACCGGCGGCGCCTCGTCGCGGCGGAGATCATGGGAGTCATTTACCACGCGCTGCTGCGCGCGATCGAGGCGCGACGCTTCCGCGTCTTCGAGCAACGCATCCGCCTCTCGGCCCCCCGCAAGCTGGCGCTCGCGCTGGGCGTCTACCTCCGGGCCCATCTTCCTTGACCGCTCCCTCGGGGACGATGCGCGCGGCCGTCTACACGGCCCCGGGCGTGATCCGCCTGGAGCATCGCCCGACCCCTGTCATCGGCCCCGGTGAGTTGCTCGTGCGCGTCCGGGGGTGCGGACTCTGCGGCTCCGATCTCGCGAAGCTCCGCGCCCCGAGTCCCCGCCCCCTGGTGTTGGGCCACGAGGTCGTTGGCAACGTCGTGCAGGCGGGGGACGGCGTGGCGACCTTCGGGATCGGCGACCGGGTCGTCGTCGCGCACCACGTGCCGTGTCTCCGCTGTCACTACTGTCGCCGGGGCAGCGTGTCGATGTGTCGCGCGTTCAAAGCCTCCAACCTCGATCCGGGCGGGTTTGCGGAGTACGTCCGCGTCCCCGCGGAGAACGTGCAGCACGCGACGTTCCGGGTCCCCCCGGAGGTTCCGGATGTCGTCGCCGCCTTCACCGAGCCACTCGGGTGCTGCGTCCGGGCGATGCGGCGAACCGGGGTGGGACCGGGGGACACCATCGTCGTCGGCGGCCTCGGGGCCATCGGCGGCCTGCTCGTCCAACTCGCCGCGCGGGCCGGCGCCCGTGTGATCGGCACGGACCTCCTGGCCGCGCGACAGGACCTCGCACGCGCGCTCGGCGCGACGGCGGCCGTCCCCCCGGAGAGCGTGCCCGCGGCCCTCACAGCCCTCACGGCGGGCCGCGGGGCGGACTGCGTCATCCTGACGGTGGGAGCGCCCCCCGTCGTGCGCGAGGCGCTCCGGTGGGCGCGGGACGGCGGCGCGGTCCACCTCTTCGTCGGCGAAGGGGAGGGACCGCTGCCAATCGGGGAGATCTACCGCCGCGAGCTGACGCTCACCGCGACCTACTCCTCGTCCCCGGCCGACCTCGCCGAGGCCTTCGAGCTGCTCTTGGCCGGCGCCGTCCGCGTGACCGAGCTGTGCTCGCACCGGCTCCCGCTCGAGCGGCTCGAGGAGGCGGCGCGGCTGATGGAGCGGCGCGAGGCGCTGAAGGTCTACGTCGAGGTGAGCCGATGAGAGCGCAGATCTTCTACGGTCCGGGCGATCTGCGCTACGAAGAGATCCCGATCCCCGAGCCGGGTCCGGGGGAGGTGCTCCTCCGGATCGAAGCGGCGCTGACCTGCGGCACGGACGTGAAGACGCTCCGGCGCGGCCATCCCGTGATGATTCCGAAGCTCCCCACCGTGTTCGGCCACGAGCTGGCCGGGACGATCGTCGTCCTCGGGCCGACGGTCGAGGGCGTTCGGGTCGGGCAGCGGGCCGTCGCGGCGAACTCCGCCCCGTGCGGAGCCTGCGCGTACTGCGCGCGGGGGCGCGAGAACCTGTGCGACGACCTCCTCTTCGTCAACGGCGCCTACGCGGAGTACATCGCGCTCCCGGCGCGGGTGGTCGCGCGCAACCTGGTCACGGTCCCGGACCATGTGCCCGCGGCGCGGGTGGCCTTTGCCGAACCGGTCGCCTGCTGCCTCCACGCGATCGACCGCGCCGGCCTCGAACCGGGTGACGCCGTGGCGGTCTTCGGTCACGGCCCGCTCGGCCTCTTGCTCGGCCTGTTGGCCCAAGCGGGCGGTGCGCGCGTGATTCTCGCAGGAAAGGCGGGTCCCCGGCTCGCGGTGGCCGCGCGCCTCGGGTTCGCCGCCTGCCTCGACGTGGCGGGAACCCGAGACCCGGTCGGGGCAATCCGCGTCGCCGCTGGCGGCGGCGTCCGCTGCGCTATCGAGGCGACAGGCCGGCCGGAGGCGTGGGAGCAGGCGGTGGCCGTCGCGGACAGAGGCGGGACGGTCGTTTTCTTCGGCGGATGCGCTCCCGGCACCCGGATCCAGCTCGACACCCGCCGCGTCCACTACGAAGAGCTGCGGCTCCTCGGCGCGTTCCACCACACGCCGGCGCTCATCCGGCGCGCCGTCTGGCTCCTGGCCGAGGATCGGCTGGATCCCGGGGCGCTCCTCACGCACGAGATGGGGCTCGCCGACGTGCCCGACGCGCTCGGGTTGATGAGCCGCGGCGAGGCGTTGAAGGTGCTGATCCGCCCGTAGCCTCGAATCGGAATGAGCGGCGGCGGTTCGCGGGTGCCAAGCCGTCCCGGGCACCCGGTCACCCGCGGCCATCGCGCGGCACATGGGGCTCGTCGGTTTCCCGCTGATGCTGTGGACGCGGCCTGAGATGAGGGTGAGGGCGAGTGGCCTTGCGCGAGGGCGTGTCTCTTCCTATACTGAGGGGCGGTTTGTGCGCTGAAGAGTGAAGGAGGGTGAGGATGGCGGGAGCGCGAGAACGGCCGCGGGGCTTCCGGGAGATCGTGCTGGCGGGGCCTCGCGGGTTCTGCGCGGGGGTCGAGCGCGCGATCGAAGTCGTCGAGCGCGCCCTCGACGTCGTTGGCGGTCCGATCTACGTCCGTCGGGAGATCGTGCACAACCGACACGTCGTCGAGGCGCTCCGGGAGAAGGGCGCGATCTTCGTGGAGGAGCTCGACGAGGTGCCGCCCGGTGCCACGGTGATCTTCAGCGCGCACGGCATCTCGCCGGCGGTGCGAGAGGATGCCCACGCCCGCGGGCTGCGCGTGATCGATGCGACGTGCCCCCTCGTGACCAAGGTCCATGTGGAGGCGAGGCGCTACGCCCGGGAGGGGTACACCATCGTCCTCGTCGGCCACGAGGATCACGACGAGGTGATCGGGACGACGGGGGAGGCGTCCGATCGGATCGTCGTCATCGACTCGGTCGAAGAGGCCGAGCGGCTCGCGGTCGAGGACCCCGAGAAGGTTGCCTATCTCACCCAGACGACGCTCTCCGTCGACGACACGCGCGCCATCATCGACGTGCTCCGCCGGCGGTTCCCGACGATCGTCGGCCCGTCCAAGGACGACATCTGCTACGCAACCCAGAATCGCCAGGCGGCCGTCAAAGAGCTGGCCCGGGAGGTGGACCTCGTCCTGGTGCTCGGGGCGGCGAACAGCTCGAACGCGAACCGACTCCGGGAAGTCGCCGAGGCGGTCGGGACCCGGGCGCACCTCATCAACGACGTGCGTGATATCCGGCCGGAATGGCTCGAAGGCGTGTCGCGGGTTGGTGTGACGGCCGGCGCGTCGACCCCCGAGTTCCTCGTGCACGAGGTCGTCCGCTACCTGTCGTTCCGCGCGACGCCCGTCGTGCGCGAGCTCAACGTGGTCGCGGAGGACGTCCGGTTCGGCCTGCCCCACG
>CAZDYT010000107.1:0-9700 GCA_964509395.1 uncultured bacterium | reverse complement strand
CGCCGGCGCGGCGCTCCTGTGGGGGACCAGCGGCGCGGGCCCTCTTCCGTCGACGCTCGCGGCGCTCGCGGTCTACGGGGGCCTCCTGGTCCTCTTTCGGGTCGTCACCGGCGACGACGTGACCATGGTCATCGGCTGGGTCCGGCAGGCCACCCCCCAATGGTCCCGTCCGTGACGCGGAGATCGCCGGCCCCGCCCGAAGGACCCGCGAGGGCCACGCTCGCGGCTCGATCCGGATGAGGGTCGCGATCGACGCCGGTCCGCTGCTCGGCCAGGGCGGGATCAGCGGGTACGTCGGCCCGCTGGTCCGCACGCTCCTCCAGAGGGATCGGGAGACCGGATACGAGCTACTGCTCCGGCGTGGCTGGCTCAAGCACGACGGGACGCGCGCGCTGGACGAGCTGGCCCCGGTCAGCCGCGTCCGGCTCCCGGATCGCCTCGTCTTCTTCGGCTGGGACCATCTCGGCTGGAGCTGGCCGGTGAGCCGGGAAGCCGATCTCTTCTTCGCGACGTGCCTCGTCGCGCCGGCCCTGGCCCGCGGGGCGGTGGTGTCGATCGTGTACGACGTGATCCCGCTCCGGCTGCCGGATCTCTTCCCCGACCACGCGACGTTCCGGCAGCGGCTGGAGCGGCTCCTCCGGCGCTCGGCCGCCGTGATCGCGATCTCCCAGCGGACCAAACAGGATTTGACGGAGGTGCTGGGCGTCGACCCGGCCTCCGTCCAGGTCATCTATCCCGGACGCGGTGCGGCGTTCCGGCCCATTCCGGCGGCGGAGGCCGCCGAGGTGGCCCGTCGCCACGGGATCCGCGGGCGGTATGTCCTCTACGTCGGAAACTTCGGCGCCCACAAGAACATCCCGACCCTGCTGCGGGCCTACGAGCGGACCCGCCTGGACGGCGGGCTCGACGCGACGCTCGTCCTGGCGGGGAGCCCGCGCTGGGGCGCGGAAGCGCTGGCCGCGCGGGACCGACTCCGCGTCCGAGACGACGTCCTCCTCCTGGGCCCCGTGCCCCCGGAGGATCTCCCGGCTCTCTACGCCGGGGCCGAGCTCTTCGTCTTCCCCTCGCGCTACGAGGGCTTCGGCTTGCCCGTCCTCGAGGCGATGGCCTGCGGGACCCCCGTCCTCGCGTCCGACCGGGGCGCGCTGCCCGAGGTGGCCGGCGAGGCCGGCCGGTACGTGGACCCCGACGACCCGGTGACCCTCGCCGAGACGATGGCACGGATCGCGGGCGACGGCGAACTCCGACGCCGGATGGTGACGGCCGGTCTCCGGCAGGCCGCGCGCTTCTCCTGGGAGCAGTCCGCCGCGGACCTATCGACGCTCTTCCGCGAAGTCGCCGGGCGCCTCCCCCGCTCGGCGTCGTCGGGTCAGGGCCCGCAGCGGCCACCCACGGCGGCGCAGCCGAGCGGGTCGGGCCCGGTGTCCCCCGGGCCACCCCTGGCGACCGAGCCACGAGCCCAGAGCCGCGTCGCCTCGGCTGAGCGCCCCCGGACCAGCCGGACGGCGACCCGGCTCGTCCTCGCGCTCGTCGTCTCCGCCTTCCTCACGGGCCAGCTCTACCTGCGGGACGGCCGGCTGGACGATGCCTACATCAGCTACCGCTACGCCGACAACCTGGGCCACCACGGCACGTTCTCCTACAATCCCGACGATCGCGTACCGACGGAGGGCGCGACGAGTCTCGTGTGGGTGCTGCTGATGGTCCCCGCGACGCTCGTCCTCGAGGATCCGGTCGCGTGGGCGAAGGCCCTGTCGGTGCTGGCAGCCCTCGCCATCAGCCTCGCGTTGTACCGGCGGACGCATGCGTGGGAGGCCGCCATGGTCTTCCTCCTCTGGCCCGCCACGAGCGTCCACGGCGCCACCGGCATGGAGACCATGCTTGCCGCGGCCGTGATGCTCGCGCTGGCTCTCGCCTACTTCGACGGCCGCCCGCGCCGCATGCTCGTCTTCGGATGTCTCGCGTTCCTCGTCCGACCGGACACGCTGCTGTTCTCGCTGCTCCTCTTCGGCCAGCGCGGCCTCTCCGACCTCGCGCCCTTCCGCGGCTCGGCAGCCGCGCCGCGGCCGGGACGGCTGCGGCTCGCGTGTGCCTCGCCGCTGACGGCGTTCGTCGCCTTCGTCGTCGCCGTCACCGCGGCGCGCGTCGCGGCCTTCGGCTCCCCGGTCCCCAACACCTACCTCGTCAAGACCGCGCTCGGGATCTATTCGCCGTACAGCGTCGCGGCGATCGTGCGGTTCCTCATTCCGGTGGCTCCGGTCATCCTGGCCGTTCTCTGGGTGGCCGAGCGCCGGCGACGCGGGGCAGACGATCGCGCGCGAACCGCGTGGATCTGCGTGGCGATCCTCGTCTACATCCTCCAATTCGCGCGGTTCGAGCCGGTCATGAACTACGCCGACCGCTTCATGTATCCCTCCCTGCCCGTGATCATCTGGCTCGGCTTCAGCGCGCTCATCCAGCCGGTGCGGCCGGCCGCGCTCCGGGTAGGCCTCGCGCTCGCCTGGCTGCTCATCCCCGCATGCCTCACGTGGCACTACATCCCGTCGTTTCGGGCTGCGGCGAACATCTTCCGGGACAACCACGTGGTGCTGGGGCGCGCCCTGCACGGCGTGGCGACAGCGGCGCCCGATCGCGTCCTGGTGGTCACCGGCGCCGGGATCATTCCGTATTTCGCGCAGTGGCACGCGATCGACGCGCTGGGCCTGAACAACCGGGAGATCGCGACCAGCGGGCTCAAGGCGCGAGAGCCGCGGGCGCCGGCGTTCGTGGCGATCGTCAACGTCGACTACGTCTACCGCCGGATGCCGGCCGTCATCGTGGACTGGCCGGGCGATTCGCTGTTTTCCATACCGTTCCGCGCGGACCCCAGGTTTTCGGGCTACGCCCTCGTCGGCCGAATCGGTCGCGGGAGCGGCATGGGCGGCATGGCGCTCGAGGTGTTCGTGAGACGGACCTGGCCGGGAAGGGAGGAACTGGTCGGGGCCCTGAGACGGGCGGGAATCGCCGATGGTGAGGGACTCGGGTAGCGGCCCGGCCATGTCGGAGCTCGAGCCCCCCGGGTCGTACCGTCCCCAGTTCCACCTGCGGTGGCGGTGGCTGGCCCGCGCCCTGGACCGGTTTCCGCGCCTCAAGTCGCGCCTGGCCGGCTTCCTCCGTGGCGCCCTCGAGAAGGTCTTTGCCCCGGCCATGGTGACCACCGAGCGCGTCACCGAGTACCCGTTCGTGTTTCAGAATCTCGACGGGGTGGGCGGCCCCGTCCTGGACGTCGGCTGTTGCAGCAGCCGGCTCCCGATCGCGCTGGCCTCGCGCGGCTTCAGGGTGATCGGGATCGACGTCACCCCGTACCCGTACCGCCATCCGAACCTCCGGGCTGTCTGCGGAGACGCCATGCACCTGCCCTTCGCGACGGGGAGCTTCGGTGCCGTGCTGACCGTCTCGGTGACGGAGCACATCGGTCTGGGGCACTACGGGGACCCGACGGCGGAGCACGGCGATCAGGCGGCAGTCGGCGAGATCGCGAGGGTCCTCAGACCCGGCGGGCGGGCCATCATCACGGTCCCGTTCGGCCGAGCCATGACGGACCAGTATCTCCGGGTCTACGACGCCCCGCGCCTGAGAGGGCTGCTCGTCCCGCTCGCCCGTCTCCGCGTCGAGTACGCCCGCAGCAGAGACGGGTTGTGGATGCCGTGCACGGAAGCGGAGGCCGCCTCGGTGGATTGGGCCGGACCTGCCAGAGCCGTGGCGCTCATCGTCGCGGCCACGCGACCGAGGTGACGCAAGTGCGCGCTGCACGCCACACGGAGCCGGTGCGGGCGAGAACACGAACGGACCGGGCGTTTTACGGCCCAGCGTACTTCGAAGGGAAGACCCGGCAGAGCCCTCCCCATACCCGGGAGCTGATCTATCCGTTTGCCTTGCGGACCGCAGCATACCTCTGTCGAACAGTGGGACCGGCGCGCGTAGTGGATCTCGGTTGTGCCAAAGGGTTCCTCGTCGAGGCCTTTCGGGAGCATGGCGTGGAGGCCACCTTCGGCGTCGACATCAGCCACTACGCGGTCTCGCAGGCAGAGGCCGTTGCTCGGGGTCGGCTCCTAGTCGCGGATGTGCAAGACGGGCTACCGTTTCAGTCGGCTTCCTGCGATCTCGTCACGGCGATCGACCTGTTCGAGCACGTGCCGGACCCCGAGCCGGTCCTCCGGGAAATCCGGCGGATCCTCAAGGATGACGGCGTCGCCTACCTGAAGGTCTGCCACCCCCGGCATCCCAATGCCCGCCGGGACCCATCGCACGTCAACGTCCAGCCGCTGCCCTATTGGCGATCGGCGTTCCGTCGAGCAGGGTTCTCGGCGACACGCGCCTGGGAAGCGGAGTTCATCGCCTCCCGAGGCCTCCCCGAGCACCTGACGGCGTGGGTCCGACGCTGGCGGGAGTGGCTCGTGATCGGGACACCCGCCGACTACAAGTTCCTGCTGCGGAAGCAAGCGGACGGTGAGGCGAGAGGAAGGGCCCGGTGAGGACACTGATGGTCTGTCCGGACCTCCCGGCGCCCCCCACGAGCGGCGGGCGGGTGCGGACGTTTCACCTCCTCCGCGAACTGGGCCGACGACACGAGGTCGACGTGCTGGCCCCGTGCCTGCCCGAGCCGGAGGCGATCGAGGCCTCCCGGGCGATCTGCCGCCACCTCTGGGTCTTCCCCGTGGCGCCGGAGCGCGCGATCGAGCGCTGGAGCCGGCAAGCCCGGTCGCTTCTCGTGGGCCGCCTCCACCACCCCCGCCCCGAGGTCCAGGTCGCCCTCGCCCGCGCGCTCGAGACCCGACCGTACGACATCCTCCACCTCATCACGCCGTATCTGGTCCCCTCGCTCCCCCGCGCCGCGCGGCGCCCCCCGGTGGTCGTGGACTTCCTGGGCACCTCGCTGGGGGCGTGGCGGGACGTCGCGCTGGCCCCCCGGCTCGGCGCGCGGCTTCGACGGATGGCGCGCTGGTCCGCGGCGGTTCGCGGCGAGCGCTGGGTCCTTCGACGCGTCGACGCGGCCTTCGCCATCTCCGAGACGGATCGGCAGTACCTCCAGCGCCTCGCCCCGACGCGGCGCATCCATGTCGTCCCCAGCGGCGTGGACACCGACTACTTCGCACCCCAGCCCGAGCCCGAGGAGGACCGGCGGCTCGCCTTCGTCGGGGACATGAGCTTTCCCCCGAACGTCGACGGCGCCCGCTACCTGGCCCGGACGATTCTCCCCAGGCTCCGCTCGCGCGTGCCCGGCGTGAGGGTCTGGCTGGTCGGCCAGCACCCCGCGCCCGAGGTGCGGGCCCTGGCCGCCGATCCCGCGATCACCGTCACGGGGGCGGTGCCCGACGTCCGACCGTACATCGCCCGCGCCGCGGTCGTCGTCATCCCGCTCCGGGGCGGAAGCGGGATCCGGAACAAGACGCTGGAGGCGATGGCCATGGGTCGGCCGATCGTGACGATGGCGATGGGGGTGGAGGGGCTGGACGTGATCCCGGGCACGGAGCTCCTCGTGACGGACGATCCCGACGAGTTCGCCGGGGCGGTGGCGGATCTCCTCGGGAGTCCCGCACGCCGGGCGGCCATGGGGAAGGCGGCGCGCGACCGGGTCGAGACGACATATCGCTGGGAGGCGAGCGTCCGCCGGGTCGAAGCGGTGTACGCCGAGCTGGCGGCCCGGCGCGACGGACGGCCATGCCCGGACACGGACCCGGATCGCTCAGCATGACGATCAGCGTCGTGGTCCCGGTTCTGAACGCGGCCAGGACGCTGCCCGCGTGCCTGGCGGCCCTCGAGCGGCTCGATCCCGCGCCTCTCGAGATCATCTTCGTCGACAACGGCTCGAGCGACCGGAGCCGGGAGCTGCTCCACGCCTTCGTCGAAAGTCGCGCGGCCCCGCGCGTACACCTCCTCGCGGAGCCGAAGCGGGGCGCCGCCGCCGCCCGGAACGCCGGGATCGGCCCGGCGAAGGGAGACGTGATCGCGTTCACGGATTCCGACTGCGCCGTGGAGCCGGGCTGGCTGCGGCACCTGGCGGAGCCGTTTCGGGACCCCACCGTCGGTGCCGTGGCGGGCCGCGTCGTCCCGGCGCCCGGGGGTTCGATCATCGAGCGGTTCAGCGGCCTCTACACGCTCCAATCTCCGGACAGGCCCGTCCGCCACGACCGGTGGACACCGTGGACCGGGGGCTATCCGACGGCGAACCTGGCGGTCCGGCGCACGCTGCTCCAGGAGCTCAACGGCTTCGACGAGAGCTTCGTGATCTACGGGGAGGATTACGACCTCTGCGCCCGCATCTATGCCCGCGGCGCCGTGATCGCTTACACGCCGGCTGCCCGCGTGTCCCACCATCACCGGACGACCCTCGGCGGGATGCTTCGGCAGGCCTTCGGCTTCGGCCGGAGTCATCCCTGTCTCCTCCGCCGTCACGCCGCTCGTGGCCTCTGGATGGACCTGCCCGGCTGGTCCTTCACGTGGCGCGGCTGTCCCATCCCGGCATGGGTCGATCTGGCCGCGGCCGACAAGAAGGCTCTCGCGCTCCTCCTCCTGGGGGTGCTCTACCGTCCGGCCCTCTTGCTGCTGCCGCTTTACGCGCTGTGGCTGGCCGTGGCGGGCCGACGCGCGGCGTGGGCGGGTGCGGCCCGCTCGCCGGCGGTCGCCCTGGCACTCGGCGGGCTGCTCGTCCTCAAGTCGGCCGCCATGACCGCCGGCCGGTGGTGGGGATCGATTCGATATGGCGGCCTTTGTCTCTGATCCCCAGAGGATGGGCTCTCCCAACAAACCGATGCAGGAAGGCGCTCGCGTCCCTCCGGGGGGAGGCAGGCCCGATCCGTTCGCCGGCCGAACTGAGGTCGGGACGGCCGCGAGGCGCAAGCCGAGCGTGTCACGGCCGAGATGGCCAATGCGAACGGCCCAGACCTGGCTTGGCGGCTCCGCCGCAAGGCGGGTACCCGGCCGGGAGGGCCGTCGGAGGGGGGCTTTGCCCCCCTCCGAAGATGTCTCCATCATCGTCTGCACCAAAGATCGGCGAGCCGACCTCGGCCGGGCTCTGGCGTCCGTCGCCGCCGCCGGTCCCGAGGCGCGCCGGGCCGAGGTCGTGGTGGTGGAAGAGACCGACGCGCCCCGCCCCATCCCGGGCACTACCTACGTCGCCATTCCCGGGGCCGGGCTCGGCTTCGGCCACGCGCGGAACCGGGGCGTGGCCGAAGCCGGGGGCGACATCCTCGTCTTTCTCGACGACGATTGCGAGGCGCGGCCCGGCTGGCTCACGACGCTGCTCGCCCCGCTGCGGGCGGACCCGTCCGTGGCCGGGGCGGCGGGGGCGGTGCTGGTTCGTGAGTGCAATCTGGTCGGCTACGCGGAGAACATCCTGGGGTTCCCCGGCGGCGGGCTGCGCTATCTGGCCGCCGCCGGCCGGGGGACGCCCGACACGCGCTACCTCTCCACCTGCAACTGCGCCTATCGACGACGGGCCCTGGAGGAAGCGGGCGGGTTTCCGGAGGCCACGCGATGGGGAGGCGAGGATGCGCTCCTCGCGGAGCGGGTGACGGTCAAGCACCGGGCCGTCTACGTGCCCGAGGCGGCCGTCTTTCACCGTCCGCGCGGGAGCCTCGTGGCGATCTTCCGGTGGTTCGTCCGCCGCGGGCGGAGCGAGATCCAGACCCTGCCGCACCGGCTGAGGCCGCGCGCCGCCGCGATCCGCCTCATCTGGACGTCGATCCTGCTCCGCGCCGGCGCGCTTGCGGCCGTCCTCCCCGTCGTCCCGCTTCCCGTGCCGGTCAGCCTGGGCCTCCTCGCCCTCGCCTACTACGGGCTCCTCCTGTGGCGGTACCGCTTCGCGCGCCGATTCGACCCGCACCGGCGCGCCTGGCCCCTCGTGCCGCTGGTCAAGCTCACCATGGACCTCGGCATGGAGGCGGGCAAGCTCCGGGAGCTCCTGTCGGTGTTGCGGCGCGCGGCGCGGGGACGGCGGCCGGCATGATCCTGTTGCTTTCGAATTCCGGGGAGCTGGCCGGGGGCGGCGAGCTGAGCCTCCTCGACCTCGCCGGGGACATCTCGGCCCACGGCTTTCGCCCGTTCGTCGTCTGCCCCGGTCCGGGCGGGCTCGCCGCCCGGCTCCAGGCCCTCGGCATCCCGGTCGAGGTCGTGCCGATGCCGTCCTGGGGAGAGGCCGGAGTGATCCGCATCGCCGGGACGCTCCGGCGCCTGGCCGGGCTGATCCGGACCCGGCAGGCCGCCCTCATCCACTGTAACGCGACCTGGCGCGTGGCCCTCTACGCCGGCCTCGCCGGGCGATGGACCGGAGTCCCGATGATCTGGCACGTCCGCGTCGGTGAGCCCGAGGGGTGGAAAGATCGCCTCCTGGCCGCGCTCGCGACGCGGATCGTCGTCAACTCGGACGCGGTGGCGCGGCGGTTCGCCGGGACGCCTGGGCGAAAGGTCGAGCGCATCTACAACGGGGTCGATCTCTCCCGGTTCACGCCCGACCCGCCGGCCAGCGCGCTGCGCGCCCGTCTGGGTCTTCCGGACGGCGCCCCCGTGGTCGGCAGCGTGGGCCGCTTCGTGGCCTACAAGGGCTACGGCCATCTCCTCGAGGCCGCGCGCCTCGTGCGGGAAAAACGCCCCGAGGTGCGCTGGGTCCTGGTGGGGGACGGAGAGCTCCGGGGCGACCTCGAGGCGCAGTGTCACCGCCTGGAGCTGGACGGAACCGTGCGGTTCGCCGGCTGGCAGGACGCGATCCCCGCGTACCTCGCGCTCTTCGACGTCTTCGCCCTCCCCTCTCTCGGCGAGCACTTCGGGCGCGTGTTGATCGAGGCGATGGCCATGGCGAAGCCGGTCGTCGCCACGCGCGCGGGAGGGGTCCCCGAGATCGTGCTGGACGGGACGACCGGGATTCTCGTCGCTCCCGGAGACGCCGCCGCCCTGGGCGCCGCCGTCGAGGCCCTGCTCGCGGACCCCGCCCGAGCCGCCCGACTGGGCCAGGCGGGCCGGCAGCGTGCGGTGTCCGAGTTCAGCCTGACCCGCCACCTCGACGCCGTGGCGGCCCTGTACGGACGGCTGATCGGTGAGGCCCGTCGCCGCCTGTAACCTCTGCGGGGGCACCCGGTGGACGACCCGGGAGGAGGCGCCGCCGTTCCGGGTCGTGGAGTGCCGCTGCGGGCTGGTGTTCGTGACGCCCCAGCCGGACCGCGAGGCCCTCGCCGCGGCGTACGATCGCGGCTACTACGAGGCCTGGCAGGGGCAGGCGCGCCAGCGGCAGCGCCTCTGGGCCCGACGCTTTCGCACGGTCGAGGCGCTCGTGGGTACTCCCGGCCGGCTCCTGGACGTCGGCTGCGGGACGGGCGAGTTCCTGCGACTGGCGCGGACGCTCGGGTGGGAGGTCCGGGGGACCGAGTTCTCCCCCTATGCCGCCGGGGTGGCGCAAGCCGACGGCTTGGCGGTCGTCGCGGGCGAGGTCTGGGAGGCCCCGTTCCCCGCGGAGAGCTTCGATCTGGTCACCTGCTGGCACGCGCTCGAGCACGCATCGGACCCGAAGCGCCTCGTCCGCGCGATCTCCCGGCTTCTCCGCCGCGGGGGCTTTCTCCTCCTCGCGACCCCCAACCTCGAAGACCGTGTGCTGAGCGCCGTCTACCCCCTCATTCGCCGGCGGCCCCTCAGGCTCTTCGATCCCGACGATCGGGAGATCCACCTCTTC